>JACDEA010000076.1 GCA_013816725.1 Actinomycetota bacterium | reverse complement strand
CTGCGACGCGGTTGTCCGCCGCCGCGAGTGGGAAGTGCCGCGGATCTTCATCGAGATCCAGCGGGCCGGGGAGGTGTCCGACGCCGAGATGGCGCGAGTCTTCAACCTCGGGGTCGGGATGGTCGTAGTCGTGCCGCAGAGCGACGTGTTCCGCGCCCTCGACGTGCTGCGCGCCAAGGGCCATTTCGCCGCCGCCATCGGCGAGGTCGTCGAGGGCCGCGGCCAGGTCCGCCTCGAGCCGTGACCACGTCACGGGCCGATCTCGCCCGGGCCATCTACGACACCGCCCACATCACCGGGCAGTTCACGTTGCGATCGGGCGCGACCAGCACCGAGTACTTCGACAAGTACCGGCTCGAGGCCGACCCGGCGCTGCTTCACGCCGTGGCCGAAGCGATGGTTGAGCTGGTCCCGCCCGGTATCGACGCCCTGGCCGGTCTCGAATTGGGAGGCGTCCCCCTCGCCACGATGCTGTCGCAACTCACCGGGCTGCCCGCCTTGTTCGTCCGCAAGAAGGCCAAGGACTACGGCACCTGCCAGTTCGCCGAAGGCGGCGAGGTTGCCGGCCGGCGCCTGCTCGTGGTCGAGGACGTCATCACCTCGGGCGGCCAGGTCGTGGCCTCGACCGCCGATCTCCGCAACGAGGGCGCCACGATCGACGACGTGGTGTGCGTCATCGACCGAGAAGCGGGCGGTGGCCAGGCGCTGACCGTTGCCGGCCTGAAGCTCCGCGCCGTGTTCACCATGAGCGATCTGAAGACGGCGTCCTAACCAGTGCCGGCGGACGGTTCGCCCTGCCGGTAGCTCCACCGCCCGGTCGCCACCGCGGCCGCCTTGACCAACCCTCGCGTGCCGACGGCCAGCGCGAGTAGCGGGCGCCACAGCACCGGTCGGCGCTTGGCGAAGTAGCGATACATGCCTTGGTGCGAGCGGATGACCCAGCGGAGTTGCGCCTGGCGCAGCGTGACGCCGCCGATGTGCACGACCTCGCCCTCAGGACAGAACCACACCTCCCAGCCAGCCGCGGCCGCGGAGGCGCTCCAGTCGATGCCTTCCCAGTCGAGCGGGAACCGCTCATCCTGCATGCCGATGTCGCGTATCGCCTCGCGCCGGACTAGGAAGCAGGCCTCCATCCCGTGCCCGATAACGCGCTCTTCGTCATGGGCCCAGTCGTCCCACCAGAAGCCGCGCGACGTGTTGCGTCGGCGTTGCCAGGCCCTTCCGAGAAGCGCCTCGCCCAACGTGGGCAGATCGCCGGCCGACGTCTGGAGCACGCCGCTCGGTCGCATCAGCCGGGCGACCGCGAAGGCGGCCCGGGTTCGCCGGGCCATGAGATCCAGCAGAGCGTCAACGGCGCCAGGCTTGTAGATGATGTCGGGGTTGCTGATGAGGATGAATGGAGCGGCGCTCGAGGCCATGCCCTGGTTGTTGGCGGCGGCCAGTCCGCGGTTGGTTGTGTTCGCAATGATCCGTACGTCCGGGAAGGCCGCTCGGATCAGCGCGGGACTTCCGTCGGTCGACGCATTGTCGACCACCACGATTTCCCACGGCACCGATGGGGGTGCGTCGTGAAACGACCCGACGCACTCGACGATCTCGTCGCCGCCGTTCCAGTTGACGATGACAACCGTGACCATCGCCGCACCCAGCGGGTCAGGCACGATATGGATCGTTCACCGGTGGCGCAGTGTCGGCCGCGCCGAGCGCGGCGCCTAGGAAGATGCAGAACGTCCAGGCCACGGTGTACGCGATCAGCGACTGGTGCAGGTACGAGCCGAGCGTGAACCCGGCCGCCGCCGCCGTCACCGCCGAGGCGACCAACGCCGCGTCCGGAGTGCCGATGCGCGACCGTGAGCGCTGAACGCGCACCGCCGCTCCACCCAGTGTGAGCAGCCAGAGCGCCAGGCCCACGACGCCCAACTGCGTGCCGATCTGAAGGAACTGGCTCTCGGTCACCGCCGCGTTGGCGATCTCGGCGCGTTGGCCCGAGCCGGCGGCCGTCGACAGTCCCCGCCCGAGCGGGTAGTGCGCGAGGAGCGTGTATCCGACGCGGCCGCTGGACTCGTGGGACGCGCTCGAGCCGCTGTCGTTGGTGAACCGGCTGAGGAGACCGCCGGCGGCGGCGATGGGGATGATGGCGGCGACCATCACCAGGATGATGGCGGTGCCCCGCACTCGCGCCCGCTCGCTTCGCGTTCGGTCGCGCCGGACCACCAGCACGACGGCGACGATCGCCGTGACGATCGCGCTGCGGGTCTGCGTGAACAGAAGCGCGAGACCCAGGATGGCCAGTCCCAGGGCGGCGCGTGTGGCCTTGAACTGCTCGAGCCGGCTGAACCGGTCGACGGCGAAGGCCAACGCCAGAGCCAGGTAGAACGCGGTGGTCAGGAAGCTGAGCTCGATCGAACCGACTCGGAGGTATTGCCGTCCAGCCACTTCCCCGTAGACCCGTAGGTCGTCTGGATTGACGAGGGCGGGCGAGATGCGCAGCACCTCGACCCGGTAGCGCGGGATCCGGAAGAAGTTGACGGCGACGTCGTTCCAGAAGCCGCTGGCGTAGAACTCGACGATCGCCACCGCGGCGGCGATGCCGGCGACGATGAGGAACCACCGCACGGCGCGGCGCAGTTCGGCCTCGGTGAAGCGGGCGTGTCGGGCGGCGAGCAACAGCAGGACGTAGAACACGTCGCCCCGGAACCCCACAGCTCGGTCGAACAGCGATCCGACCACGTTGGTCACGAACAGGCCGGGCGCGAACAGGTACACCAGGCCGAGCATCAGGTATGCGATGGCCACCCGGTCGATCCAGTCGACGCCGTGGTGCTCGCGCCGCCATCGGACGAAGATGGCGGCCGCCGCGGCAAGCCCCACGCTCTCCTTCCAGTAGGCGGCGTCCCGGGCGATGGCCACCGAGCCCGTTACCCGGTAGACGAGCGCGGTAGCCAGGGTGTGGAACGGCAGGAGGATGATCAGCAGGGTTAGGGCCCGCACTGGCTTGCGGAAGGCCCACACCGTGACAAATCCTCCGAGCACGGCGCCGAGCAGGGTCTCGACGCCGAAGCCGAGCGGTGCGTAGCGGATGCCGACATAGACCCCGAGCGGGGCGCCCCAGCCCAGCCACCGCCAGTCCCTGAGCGCGTCGCGGACGACGGCGGGCGCGGCCAAGGACGGCTTCGTCGTCCGCACGGGCCGACCTTACTGGTGACCGCTCGACAAGCGGCCCCTTTTCGCCGAAGGTTCGCCCGGAACCGGCTAACATGAGCACTTCGCCCCGCAGATTTCGGGGGCAGCCGGGGTGAGTTAGCAGGAACTTCCCGGGGTTGTGGCGTAAGGAAGCTGAGGAACCGCCGTTACTCAGCGACACGCACAAGCGTTGAACTCTCTCCCGGGGACGTTAGGCAGAATGACGCAGGTCACCCAAACCTTTCGGTTCGTTGACGCATCGGTCGCTCAGCGACGCGCGTTGTCGGTGATGTTCGTGGCGAAGCGGATGGTCGACATCCTCGTGGCCGCCGGGGCGCTCGTCGTCGTGGCGCCGGTGGTGCTGCTCGTCGCACTACTCATCAAGCTGGACTCGTCTGGTCCGGCCCTGTTCCGGCAGACCCGCGTCGGTCGCGACGGGCGCCGCTTCCAGATCGTCAAGTTCCGCACGATGGTCCCGGGCGCCGAGGCCATCCTGGCCAACGACCCGCCGCTCCGCCGCGCCTATGAGGCCAACCACTTCAAGTTGGCCGCCGAGGCTGATCCCCGGATCACCGCGTTCGGCCGCACGCTGCGGAAGCTGAGCCTCGATGAACTGCCGCAGCTGTGGAACGTGCTGCGGGGCGACATGAGCCTGGTCGGCGCCCGCCCCGTGCCCGAGGGCCACTTCGAGTCCTTTTCGGCTGCGGCGCAGGCCGACTACACCCGCATGCGGCCCGGTATCACCGGCCTCTGGCAGGTCAACGGCCGCTCGCACGCGGGCGACACGATGCCCGAGGCCAACGCCGAGTACGTCGAGCGCTGGAGCCTGGTGCTCGACCTCCGCATCATGCTCAAGACACTGCCGGCGGTACTCCGCCGTCACGGCGCCTTCTAGACATCCCATCACCGCGTGGGCACGCGTGGTTGGCCTAGGTGGCCGCGTCGCGAATCAATTCGGCGAGCCGTCTCGTGGACTCGTGGTCGTGGCCGACGAGCCGTGTAATCCAGCCGAGGGCAAAGGTGGCGTCGATCGTGTCGCACTCGAGCATGGTGGCGATGTCGACCCAGTCCTTGGGGCGGCTGAACATCGCTTTGAACACGGTGAGCGTCGCGCAGTCGAGTATCGGGATCGACGTTCGGGCGAAGGGCACGGTTCGCGTCCGCGCCGCCACCTCGCGGTGAAAGTCATCGACGTTGAAGAACAGGTCGAGAGGTGTGTCGCCCCACGTCAGCCGGGTCTGGCCGCCGCGACGGATCTGCTCGCGGTTGGCCTCGTCGATGACGACGCCCTCAGGGAGGGCGTCGAGGACCGCCTTGGCCTCTGCGACATCGACGAACACGTTCACATCGATATCGCGGGTGCCTCGTGGCTCCTGCGTGCAATACGCGAGTGCTATTGCGCCGCCGAACGCGTGCGGTGTGTTGCTCTGATTGAGTGCTTCGTGCACCGCGACGAGCCGCTCGATGAGCGTCATGACCGCCGTGCAAACGGCGACGGCCGCAACGGTCTCGGCCGGTACGGCAAGGCCTCGGCGAGCTGGATTACCTGTTCGAGAATTCGGGCGGCGCGCTCCGCGTCGAGGCGGCGCACGGCGGGCGCGGCGCGAAGCTCGCGACCGGCGCCGGCTAGGACCGCGGCCAGTGTCTCTGAGCCGGGATCCCGGCGGCCGCGCTCGTAGGCGTTGAGAACCGAGCGCGGCAGCCCAGTGCGGCGGGCCAGCTCCGCTTGGGAGATCCCGGCGCTAAGTCGCGCCGCAACGATCAACTCCGGAGCGGTGCGAGTCACGGGCCGATGTTAGCGGATTCGCTAACAGTACGCCGCAGCGCAAACCGAGGAGCGCACAGCTGATTGACCCAGCGCGCGCGTCCTTGCGCGGCCAGAAACGGGGTATCTTTGATCCTTCTCGCCCGCACGGAGGCGCGGCGTAGAGGATTTCAGGCGGCGCCGTTGCTCGGCACAATCACCCACTCACCGGGGCGTACTAACGAATGACGCAGGTCACCCAGACCTTCAACCTCGTTGACTCATCGGCACGCCGGCGGGCGGCGTCCGCTCTCCTTGTCAAGCGGGTCGTCGACGTTCTGCTCGCCGGAACCGCGTTGGTGATCGCCGCGCCAGTTCTGCTCCTGATTGCCCTGCGGGTCAAGGTCGGCTCGCGTGGCCCTGCCCTTTTTCGCCAGTCTCGCATCGGCCGCGACGGCTGCAGCTTCGAGATCATCAAGTTCCGCACCATGGTGCCGGACGCCGAGGCGATCCTGGCGACCGACACGAATCTGCGGCGCAGGTACGAGGAGAACAACTTCAAGCTGGCGACTGAGTCCGATCCCCGCATCACGCCGTTCGGTCGGACGCTCCGCGCGGCCAGCCTCGATGAGTTGCCCCAGCTGTGGAACGTGCTGCGGGGCGACATGAGCCTCGTCGGCGTTCGGCCGGTGCCGCCAGCGCATTTTGAGTCCTTCGGCAGCATTGCGCAGCGCGACTACATGCTTATGCAGCCGGGCATCACCGGGATGTGGCAGGTCAACGGCCGCTTCCACGCGGAGGACACCATGCCTCGAGCGAACACGGAGTACGTCGAACACTGGAGCCTCCTGCTCGACATTCGCATCCTGCTCAAGACGCTGCCGGCGGTCGTCCGCCGCCGCGGCGCGGTGTAAAGGCCGCGGGTCAGCGCCCGGCCCCCATGCCGGCCGCAGCTCTGTAGATCGCACCTATTGCGTCGGCCGAGTCCGCCCACGACGGAAGCCGACGCGCTTGCTCGCGTGATCGCTCGACGATCGCGAGCCTCGCCGTCGGTTCCTGCAGCAACCTCACGAGGGCGGTCGTCATCGCGGTGGCGCCGTGGCCGTCCGCCCATACGCCGGCGTTACCGAGGATTTCCGGTAGAGAGCTCACCCGGCGGCACACGACGGGCGTGCCGACGACGAGCGCCTCGGCGGCGGGCACGCCGTAGCCCTCGTATTCGGTTGGGTAGACGAGCGCTTCGGCACCAGCCAACGTGGCTGCCCACGTTGCGTCGTCGACCGGGCCCAGATAGAGGAGCCCAGGCTCTGACGGTGGCTCTTCCGCGCCCACGACGGCGAGTGTCAGATCAACGTCCAGTGTTCGTCGCGCCGCGCGCCACACATCGATGGCCACGGGCAAGTTGCGGCGCGGTGCTCCGCCCAGCGCCGTGACGTATGGCGGTGTTGCAGGGGTCGTCCCCTGTCGGGCCGTGCGGAGGAAGTCGTCCGGCAACCCAAGCGGCGCGACCGTGATCCGCTCCCCGGCGACGCTGAAGTGGTCGAGGATCTGCTGCCGTATGAACTCTGAGTCGGTGAGGATGTGAGTCGCGACACGTATTGCGTGACGCCCGTAGCGCCGCCACGCGAAAGCCTTGATAGGTGGGAAGTCCCGGCGATGAAGTTCGAAGGACAGGTCATGCATCGTCACGACGCAGCGCGACGAGCTCAGCAACGGCACCTGATTGAAGGTGCCGTGGAACAGCCGGCCGCTGCGGTTGAGCCACGGTCGCAACGCCCCATCGAGCCAGGCCAGCTCCGGTGCGTTCGCCATCCACTTGAGTCCCACGAACGGCACGTCAATGTCGGGTCGCCCACGCCGGCCGTCACCGACCACGACGATGTCGAGATCCGACAGCGTGGCCAGGTGGGTCAGGATGCCGGCGACGTACCGGGCGACGCCCCCGGGTACGTCGTCCTGAAGCCTTCGCCCGTCTACCGCGACCTTGGTCCGTGTCATCGGCAAGATTTTCTGAGCACGCCTAGGGGGCCTTTCAGAAGGCTATGACCTGGCGCGCGAGGCGCTCGATGTCGTCGACCTGTGGCAGCGTCGCGTGTTCGAGGCCGGGCTCGTACCCGACGTGGGTGTCCTTGGCGGCCACCCGCCGCACCGGCGCGTCGAGATCTCCGAACAGCTCGCCGGCGATCCAGGCCGCGACCTCGGCCCCGAAGCCGCAGGTGATGACATCCTCGTGCACGACGAGCACCCGACTCGTGCGGCGTACCGACTCCGCAACCAGCTCCTTGTCCCACGGGATGAGCGTGCGCAGGTCGATGATCTCGATCTCCTGCCCGTCGGCGGCGAGACGTTCCGCCGCCTGTCGCGACTTCTCGACCGTGGCGCCGTACGTGACGATCGTGAGGGCGTCGCCCCTGCGCACGTAGGCACCCTTCCCGAATGGGACCCGGTAGTCGAGCGGCGGGAACGCGTCGCGCGTGTACGGCTGCCGCAGCAGGTGCTTGTGCTCGAGGAAGAGCACCGGGTCGTCGCACTGAAACGCAGTCCGCAGAAGACCGGCCGCGTCGCGCGCGCGTGACGGGAAGGCGATCAGCAGGCCTGGGATGTGGGCGAAGATCGATTCGCCGCACTGACTGTGCCAAATGGCCCCGCCGGTGAGATACCCGCCGATTGGGACACGCAGGACGAGCGGCACCGAGAACGCCCCGTTCGAACGCCAGCGGATCGTGGCCGCCTCGCTCTTGATCTGCTGCATCGCCGGCCAGATGTAATCGAAGAACTGCACCTCCGGCGCCGGCCGCAGACCCCGCAGCGCCTGGCCGATGGCGCGCCCCACGATGTTGGCCTCGGCCAGCGGCGTGTTGTAGCAGCGAGCGACGCCGAACCGCTTCTGCAGACCGTGGGTCGTGCCGAACACGCCGCCTTTGCCTTCGACTTCCTCGATCATGTCCTCGGGCGCGTCGGCCACGTCTTCACCGAAGACACGGATCCGTTCATCGAGCTCCATCTGCTCGTGCAACGTGAGACGGATCGCCTCGCCGAATGCAACCACGTCACCGGCCGCGTTCTCGTCGTAGTCGATCTCGTCGACGTCGGGAAGCACGTACACGTGGTCGCCGACGGTGGCGGGATCGGGCCGCCGGGCATTCATGGCCTCGTGGGCGGAGTTGGCGACCATGGCACGCGCTTCGTCCCGGATAGCGGCGGCGTCGTCGCGCGTGAGCATCTTTCCGCGCACGAGCGAGTTCTCCATAAGCAGGATCGGGTCATGTGCGGCTTCGTCGGCCAGCTCCTCGGTGCCGCGGTACTTGCTCTGGGTATCGGCGGCGGAGTGTGAGTACGGCCGCGTCACCTGCGCGTGGATCAGCCC
>JACDEA010000075.1 GCA_013816725.1 Actinomycetota bacterium | reverse complement strand
AGACAGGCCCGTCGCCTCGACCAGCTCCACCAGCGACAGGGCGCGGGGCTCGAGCGCATCGAGGATGGCCACCGCCTTGTCGAGCACGCCCACACCGCTTATGCTGTCCACGTGGCGAGATTACTATCTCATATATTGAGACTCAAGAACTGTGAGATCCATGGCTAAGACCCTGAGTGACAAGGTGTGGGAACGCCACGTCGTGCACAGCGAGCCGGGTGAGCCCGACCTGTTGTTCATCGACCTCCACCTGGTCCACGAGGTGACGTCGCCCCAAGCGTTCGACGGCCTCCGGTTGAGCGGTCGAACGGTGCGCCGGCCGGACCTCACGCTGGCGACGATGGATCACAACGTGCCGACCGTCGGGCTCGACCTGCCGATCGCCGATCCGATCTCGAAGAAGCAGATGGACGTGTTGCGGGCCAACTGCGAGGAATACGCCATTCCGCTGTACGCGATGGGCGACTTCAACCAGGGGATCGTGCACATCATCGGCCCCGAGCAAGGCCTCACCCAGCCGGGCATGACGATCGTCTGCGGCGACAGCCACACGTCCACCCACGGCGCGTTCGGCGCGCTGGCCTTCGGCATCGGCACCAGCGAGGTCGAGCACGTGCTGGCCACCCAGACACTCCCGCAGGAACGGCCGGGAACCATGGCCGTCACAGTGGAAGGTGAGTTGGGCGCCGGGGTCACGGCCAAGGACGTGATCCTGGCGATCATCGGCCGCATTGGCACCGGCGGCGGGATCGGCCACGTCATCGAGTATCGAGGTTCGGCCATCCGCTCGCTGTCGATGGAAGGGCGGATGACGGTGTGCAACATGAGTATCGAGGGCGGCGCGCGGGCCGGCCTCATCGCGCCCGACGACACGACGCTCGCGTACCTCGAGGGCCGGCGCTTCGCACCCAAGGGCGCCGACTGGGAGCGGGCGCTGGACGAGTGGCGAACGCTGGTCACCGACGACGACGCGGTCTTCGACCGCTCCGTCGAACTGTCGGCGCCGTCGATCAAGCCGCACGTGACGTGGGGGACGAATCCCGGCCAGGTAGTACCGATCGACGGCGCGGTCCCCGCTCCCGACGACTTCGAAGACCCGGTCGCACGCGACGCTGCGTCGCGCGCGCTCACGTATATGGGCCTCGAGGCTGGCACCGCCATGCACGACGTGGCCGTCGACACCGTGTTCATCGGCTCGTGCACCAACGCCCGCATCGAGGATCTGCGGGCGGCGGCCGCGGTGTTGGTCGGGCGCAAGGTGAAGAACGGCTTGCGCGCGCTCGTCGTCCCCGGGTCGATGAAGGTGAAAGCCGACGCCGAAGCCGAGGGTCTCGACCGCGTCTTCGTCGATGCCGGCTTCGAGTGGCGCGAAGCCGGGTGCTCGATGTGCCTGGCCATGAACCCCGACAAGCTGGCGCCCGGCGAGCGCGCCGCGTCGACGTCGAATCGCAACTTCGAAGGCCGCCAGGGGCCGGGCGGGCGCACGCACCTGGTCTCCCCCGCCGTCGCCGCCGCCACCGCGGTCGCTGGCACGTTCACCACGCCCGAAGAGTTGGGTTGATCAATTGACCATCGAGCCGATCACGCACATCACCGGGACAGCGGCACCGCTGCGGCGGTCCGACGTGGACACCGACCAGATCATCCCGGCCGAATGGCTCAAGCGGGTCGAGCGCACCGGGTTCGGCGAAGGGCTGTTCGGCGCTTGGCGTACCGACAAGACGTTCGTACTCAACGACGAGGCGTACCGCGACGCGGTCATCCTCGTCGCCGGGTCCAACTTCGGCACCGGGTCTTCGCGTGAGCACGCGGTGTGGGCCCTCACCGATTTCGGGTTCCGGGCGGTGGTGTCGCCCCGCTTCGGCGACATCTTCCGCAACAACGCGACCAAGGCCGGGCTCGTCCCCGTGCAGGTCGACGCCGACGTGGGCGAACAGTTGATGGCTGCGATCGAAGCCGACCCGACCGTCGAGGTCACCGTCGACGTAGTCGAGCGGATGTTGCGCGCGCCGGCCATCGGCCTGGAGGCGCCGTTCCCGATGGACGATTTCACGCAGTACCGCCTCGTCGAGGGCCTCGACGACATCGGCCTCAGCCTCCGCCACGCCTCGGCCATCGACGACTTCGAGTCGGCCCGGCCCACATACCTCCCCACCACGACCACCGTTTAGCGGCGCGCTGTCGCCGCGTTGGGTCTACGCGGTAACGGGCACGTAGGCTCGGCGGCGATGACTGACGTTGCCAAGCAGACCGGCGAGACGGGCCTTCTGGCCAAGTGGCGCCACGTTCTGCGCACCACCAACCCCCCGCCCGGCCGGGTCGACCCGGTCTCCCGCTGGCTCGTGCTCACCCGCGCGTCCGTGCTGCCGATGACGATCACCGCGGGCGCCATGGCCGGCCTCCTCGCGGTGCACAAGCACGGCTTTCGCCCCGCGCTCTTCGCGCTCGCGTTGGTCGGCATCGTGCTGGCGCACATGGCCAACAACCTCATGAACGACCTGTTCGACGTCGAGGTCGGGCTCGACACCGCGACGTACCCACGCGCGCTGTACGCGCCCCACCCCGTCCTCTCCGGGATGATCAGCCGCGGCGGCCTCCTCCGGGCCGCGCTGTTCGTCAACGTCGTCGATGTCGTCATCCTCGCGGTGCTGTTCGTAGCTCGAGGCTGGCCGGTTGTCGCGCTGGCAGTCGGCGGGTTCGTTCTCAGCGCGGCGTACACGGCGCCGCCACTGCGGCTGAAAAAGCGGGGCCTGGGCGAGCCGACGGTCCTCGCCGTGTGGGGGCCCCTCATGGTCGGCGGCTGTTACTACGCCGCGGTCGGCAAGTTGCCGTGGGGAATCGTCCTGGCGTCGATCCCCTACGGCTTGCTGTGCACCACCGTGCTTATGGGCAAGCACATCGACAAGATCCCGTGGGACGCCCCGGAAGGCATCCGCACGATGCCGGTGATCATGGGCGAGGCGCCGGCCCGCCGCCTCACTCAGGGCCTGATGGTCGCGTTCTACGTACTGACGGCGGTGCTCGTGTTCGACGGGGTGTTCCCGTGGCCCGTCCTCGTCGTGTTCGGCGCCATTCCGGTCCTCGTGAAGGTGTGGCCGCAGTTCAACCAGCCCCGGCCCGACGAGCCGCCCAAGAACTTCCCGATCTGGCCGCTGTGGTTCGCGGCCCTGGCCTTCCTCCACACGCGGCGCGCCGGCGCGCTGCTGGTGCTCGGTCTCATCGTCGGCGCCGTGTTGGGATACTGAGGTGGCCTTGAAGTCCAACGTGTTCGACGTCGAGACGATCGAACTGGCCGGCACCAAGGAGACGGTCGTCAAGGGCGGTCGCCATCTGTTTCCCAAGCTCCCCGAGGCGCTCGCCGGGATCCAGAAGATCGCCGTCATCGGCTGGGGCTCGCAGGGTCCCGCGCAGGCCCAGAACCTGCGCGACTCGCTCGAAGGCACGGGCGTCGAGGTCGTCGTCGGCCTGCGGGCCGGCTCGTCCTCGTGGGCCGACGCCGAAGCGGCCGGGCTCAACCCCGGCGAGATGTTCGACGTCATCGCCGGCGCCGACCTGGTGATCCTGCTCATCGCCGACGCCGCCCAGGCCAACCTCTACAAGGAAGTGTTCGCTCGCATCCGACCCGGCGCGACGCTGGGGCTGTCGCACGGGTTCCTGCTCGCCCACATGCAGTCGGTGAGCGACGACTTCCCAAGCGGCATCAACGTGATCGCGGTGTGCCCGAAGGGCATGGGACCGTCGGTCCGTCGGCTCTACGAGCAAGGCCGCGAGGTCGACGGGGCTGGGATCAACGCCAGCGTCGCCGTCCATCAGGACGTCGACGGACGCGCCACCGACATCGCGCTCGGATGGGCAGTCGCCATCGGCGCGCCCTACATCTTCGAGACAACGCTTCAGAACGAGGTCCGGTCCGACGTGTTCGGCGAACGCGGCATTCTGCTCGGCGCGCTGCACGGCATCGTCGAGAGCCTCTACCGGCGGTTCACCGAGCTGGGCGACGCGCCCGACAAGGCGTTCAGCCGGGCGTGCGAGTGCGTCACCGGGCCGCTGGCCCGCACGATCTCCCACGAGGGCATCAAGGCGGTGAGTGAATCGTTCGAAGGCGACGCCAAGCGCACCTTCGAGGAGGCGTACAGCGCGTCGTACAAGGCGTCGATGCCGATCCTCGCCGAGATCTACGACGAGGTTTCGTCCGGCAACGAGATCCGCAGCGTTGTGCAGGCGGGCGAGCGCCTCAAGAAGTTCCCGATGTCGGAGATCGGCACGACCCGGATGTGGAAAGTGGGCGACACGGTCCGGGCCAAACGGGACGAGACCAACGTTGAGCTGGACCCGACCAGCGCCGGCACCGTGTGCGGCACGATGCTCGCCCAGATCGACCTGCTGTTCGAGCGCGGCCACCCGTGGTCCGAGATCGCCAACGAATCGGTGATCGAGGCCGTCGACTCACTCATCCCGTACATGCACGCGCGTGGCGTCGGCTACATGGTCGACAACTGCTCAACCACGGCCCGGCTCGGCACGCGCAAGTGGGGCCCGCGGTTCGAAAGCTCGATGAACCAAGAGGTCTTCCCCGTCCTCGACAGCGAGGGTGCCCGCGACGACAACCTGGTCGACGCCTTCCAGAACCACCCGATCCATCAGGTCCTCGAAGAGATCGCCAAGACCCGCCCCGCCGTCGACATCTCCGTCACCTGAGTTCCTCGGCGACCGTGGGAGCGAGAGGCCACAGCAGGCGGGCGAACGTGGTCTTGTCGATGCGGCCGCGCCACTCCATCAGCGTGGCGATGGCCACATTGAACTTCATGGCTTCCATCGACTTGGTGACGCGCTCGACCGCCGGCACCGCCGACTCGGCCCCGTCCGGCCCGTCGGCGAACCACCTCCGCACTTTGCCCAGGAACCTGTCGACGCCGGCGATCTGGTCGTCGCGGAAGTCACCGGTGTGCTCCCACGGGATCGTGAAGAGCAGCGCCAGCCGCAACACGTCGGGACCCAGGTCGGCGTAGTCGTCGGGGCCGATCACGTTGCCCTTGCTCTTCGACATCTTGGCCCCGGAATGGGTCAGCAGCCCGCCCAGCCTGATCTTGGGAAAGGGCTCGGCGAACGGCACCAAACCCAAGTCGTGCAGCGCCATCGTGACGAATCGCGCGTACAGATGATGGCGCTGTACGTGCTCCTGGCCGCCGGCGTAGAAGTCCACCGGACGCACGCGGTCGTCCCACGGCACGTCGGCGCGATCAACGCACGGGTACCGCAGGAAATACCACGACGAATCGAGGAACGTGTCGGACACGTCGGTCTCCCGACGGGCTGCGGCACCGCACGCGGGACAGGCCGTGCGCACGAACTCCTCGATCCGGGCCAGCGGCGACTCGCCGGTGCCGCGCGGGCGGAAGTCCTCGATGTGCGGCAGCACGACCGGCAATTGGTGCTCGGGCACCGGGACGACGCCGCACCCGTCGCAGTAGACGATCGGGATGGGCGGCCCCCAGTAGCGCTGGCGCGAGATCAGCCAGTCGTGCAGCCCGCCTATCCAGTTGCGCTGGCCGCGCTTGGACCGGTCGGGCCAGTCCAACGCGTCCAGTCCGACGCGCAGGCGGTCGGCGTAGGCGGTGATGCGCAGGAACCACTGCGTCATCACCCGCTCGATGACGACCGTGTCGCACCGCTCACAGCGCTCGCCATCCTCGAGTTGTTCGCGCGCCAGCACGGTCAGGCACGATGGGCACCACACCACCGGTGCTTCGGCCCGGTAGGCCAGTCCCGCTTCGTAGAGCTTGACGAAGACCCACTGCGTCCAGCGGTAGTACTCGGGCGCGCTGGTGTCGATGCACGCGTCCCAGTCCCACGCGCAGTCGATCGACGACAGCTGGCGCTTGAAATTCTGCGTTGTTCTGGCGATCAACGTGCTCGGATGCTCACCGGTCTTCAGTGCGTAGTTCTCGGCGTTGATTCCGAACGCGTCCCACCCGATCGGTTGGAAGACCTCGCGACCTTGCATGCGCTGGTAGCGCCCGAAGGCGTCGGCCCCGGAGTACCTGAATACGTGGCCTACGTGCAGCCCGTCGGCCGAGGGATAGGGAAACTCCACCAGGTTGTAAAACCGCTCGCTCGCCACCGGAGTGGTCCCCTGCTCATGATGACGCCACCAAGCCCAGGCGGTTGACGCCGCCGAGCACCGCCTTGAGCGACGCGGTGAGTATCGACTCGTCGAGGCCAACCCCCCAGCGCACCGTGCCTTCTTCGTCGCGCACCTCGACGTAGGCCGCCGCCGTCGCCTCGCTGCCCGCGCTCACGGCGTGTTCGGCGTAGTCGAGCACTTCGACTTCGATTCCCAGACCCGACCGCAGCGCGTGCACGAACGCGGCGATGGGCCCGTTGCCCTCGGCCGTGATGGTTCGGGGCTGGCCGCCGACCAGCAATTGGGCGGTCACCGAGGCGCCATCCTGAGTGGTGGTGGTTTCGTAGGTGCGCAGCGAGATGCGCGGATCGTCGGGCTGGTACTCGCGCCGGAACACCGCCCACATCTCTGCCGGCGAGATCTCGGTGCCACTGTCCTCGGTAATGGTCTGCACCGCGCTCGACAGCTCCACCTGCAAACGGCGCGGCAGCTCGAGGCCGTGCTCCGCCTTCATGATGTAAGCCACGCCGCCCTTACCCGACTGACTGTTCACCCGGATCACCGCCTCGTAGGTGCGGCCGACGTGCTTCGGGTCGATGGGCAGGTACGGCACGCCCCACACGTCGTAGTCCGCAGGCAGCCCGTCGGCCCGTGAGGCAGAGAAGAGCGCCTCGAAGCCCTTCTTGATCGCGTCCTGGTGCGAGCCCGAGAACGACGTGTAGACGAGGTCGCCCACGTACGGGTGCCGGGGCCCGATCGGCAACCGGTTGGCGTACTCGGTCACGCGACGCAGCGCGTCGATGTCGGTGATGTCGAGCTCGGGATCGATTCCCTGGCTGAACAGGTTCATGGCCAGGTTGACGATGTCGACGTTGCCGGTGCGTTCGCCGTTGCCGAACAGCGTGCCCTCGACGCGATCGGCGCCGGCCATCACGCCGAACTCGGCGGCGGCCACCCCGGTGCCCCGGTCGTTGTGCGGGTGCAGCGACAGGACGATGCGGTCGCGGTTCGGCACGTTGCGGTGGAAGTACTCGATGACGTCGCCGTAGATGTTCGCCGTGTACATCTCGACGGTGGCCGGCAAGTTGAAGATGATCTTGCGATCGGTCGTGGGCTCGATGACGTCGGCCACCGCGTTGCAGATCTCGATGGCGTAGTCGACCTCGGTGCCGGTGAAGCTCTCGGGCGAGTACTCGTAGCGAACGTCGGTGTCGCCCAGCACGTCCTTCTCCAGCTTGCGGCACAGGCGCGCCGCGTCGACCGCGATCTGGGTGATGCCATCCTTGTCGAGACCGAACACCACGCGCCGCTGCAGCACCGACGTCGAGTTGTAGAAGTGCACTATCGCCCGGCGAGCACCGCGCAGGCACTCATACGTGCGCTCGATCAACTCGGGGCGGCACTGCACGAGCACCTGGATCGTGACGTCGTCGGGAACCAGGTCTTCCTCGATCAGCTGACGCACGAAGTCGTAGTCGGGCTGCGACGCCGAGGGGAAGCCGACTTCGATCTCCTTGAATCCCATCTTCACCACGGTCTCGAACATCCGCAGCTTGCGGGCCGGATCCATCGGGTCGATCAGCGCCTGGTTGCCGTCGCGAAGGTCGACCGAGCACCACAGCGGGGCTTTCTCGATCTGACGGTTCGGCCACTCGCGGTCCGGCAGTCGGAGGGGCAACGGCCGGAACGGCTGGTACTTCTCGAAGGCCATCTTCTTCGGCGTCACGTTGTCGGGGGGCATCACTGGTTGCCTTTCTCTCTGATTTCGAGAAACAAAAAACCTCCTGCCTGCGCAGGAGGTTGTCGACGAGCGCGTGGAGGCGCTCGTCTTACGTAAGAAGGAGGACGGACAGAGTTTTCGTCGGCATTGGGGTTCATTGATACAGGACCGCCATCGATGGGTCAAGGCACTTGGAACTAACGTGACGTCGTGCTTCGCAAGTCGTTTCGAGTCGGGCTGCGGCTGGGCGTTCTCGCCGGGGTGGCCTTCACCATCTTCAAGATCCTGCAATCGCGCCGGCCCGACGACCCCGTGGTGCCGCCGCCGGCACGCGATCCGTGGCCCCCGGTCGCCGCTCCCCCGCCCACCGAAGCGGCAACTCCGGCGACCGAAGCACCGGCACCAGCAACCGAGGCACTGGCACCAGCAACCGAGGCACTGGCACCGGCGACCGAGGCACTGGCACCGGCACCGGTCACCAA
>JACDEA010000511.1 GCA_013816725.1 Actinomycetota bacterium | reverse complement strand
GCGACGGAAGCGACAGTCGATCACGGTCGTCGGGGCCCGACACGACGTCGAGGTGGCGAGCCGAGTCGGCCACCGTCGTAGTGAGCGCGCCGTAGACGCTGGTCTGCGACGTGCTGGCCGGCGGGTGCGGGATGCGGCCGTGGCTGGGCTTCATGCCGACGAGGCCGGTAAAGGCAGCGGGGATGCGGGTCGAGCCGCCGCCGTCGCTGGCGGTGGCGAATGGCACGACGCCGGCGGCCACCGCCGCGGCCGAGCCACCGCTCGACCCGCCGGGCGTGCGCTCGGTGTTCCACGGGTTGCGCGTGGTTCCCCACGCTTTGGTGTGGGTGAAGGCCACGGTGCCGAACTCGGGTGCCGCCGTCTTGCCGACGGGTACCGCGCCGGCGGCGCGCAGCCGGGCGACGTGGGGCGAGTCCTCGGCCACCGGCGGGCGGTCTTTGTAGAGCAGCGAGCCCTGTGACGTCGGCAACCCGGCGCAGTCCTCGAGGTCCTTCACGCCGAAGGGAACGCCGGCCAACGGGCCGGGGTCGTCACCGCGCGCGACGGCGGCGTCGACGGCCTCAGCAGCCTGACGAGCCAGGTCGGGGTCGAGCACCACGAACGCGTTCAATTCGGCGTTGACCGCACTTATGGCGTCGAGGCATTCGTCGAGAACCGCCACCGCCTTCAGCTCGCCGCGCCGGACCGCTTCTGCAATCTCGATGACCGTCTTCACGGACTGGACGTTACGCCGAAGGTCGCCAGCTTCGTCGTGTCGGCGAACACCGCGGCCATCGCCTCGACGAGGTCGGCGGGCCGGGCGATGCGGTAGGCGTTGGCCGCGACGTAAATGCGCAGCGCACAGTCGACGCGGTCGACGGGCCCGAGTGAAGCGACCGCC
Organism: Actinomycetota bacterium; assembly: GCA_013816725.1. Lineage (GTDB taxonomy): Bacteria > Actinomycetota > Acidimicrobiia > Acidimicrobiales > JACDEA01 > JACDEA01. The sequence goes on along the minus strand of JACDEA010000511.1, from coordinate 1,134 downwards.
TGCGCTCCTTGCACATAGACGCCGCGGTAGTAGCTCGGCTGATGAGCGCTCCAATACGTCATCGGTTGGGTGACTCGGCCACGCGCGTCCAGCGGGACGGCCGTCGCCAGGATGGACGGGAGGGAGTTCTCACCTCTGCCCTCGGCGTAGGTGGCCAGCCCCTCGTCGAGCCACGGATCGCGTCCCTGGTTGTTGCCGACCAGGGCGTAGAACCACTGGTGGGCCAATTCGTGCGTCGTGGTCCGACCGATCGTGTTCGGGCCTTGCATAACGTGCATCGGATACTCGATGCCGCCACTGAGCTGCGGCGTGACGGCAACGGTGTACACCGGCCACGGGAACGGCCCGAACAACCGGGTCAGCACCGTGATCTTGTCGGCGATCTTGCTGGCGTAGGCGTCGGCGCTGTCGGTAACCGCGGCGTCGACCCCGACGGTCACGCGCACTCCTTCGGCCTGGGCCTCGGCCATGCGGAAATGCCCGACCGACAGTGCGAAATCGCGCGCCGCCTCGACGTGCCAGCGGGTGCGGTTGGCGTCGGCCACGCCGCTGGCCAGCACGTCGAGCCCGGCCGGAACCGAGACGCTGGCGTCGAAGTCGGCGGTGGGTGCGGTCGAGGCCTCGGCGAACCCGGGCGCAGGCGGGTCCGTCGACCAGCCCACGCCGGGCTCCCACGCCAGGATCGGGAAGAAGGAGCCGAGGCGGACCGCGTCGCCGATCTGGGCGACGCGGTCGTTGTTCGGCCGCGGGAGCGCGAGTTCCCAGGACATCGAGGCTTCGAGCTGCTGGCCGGCGGGACGCATGCCTCCGAGTGGCACGACGAGCGTGGTGGGGTCGGGCCGTTCCGCCCGGGCCGGGTGGGCGCCAACCTCGACGTTGGACGCGGTGAGCACCGCGCCGCTGGCCGCACCACGTGGGCCGTTCGGCCAGAGGCGGAACACCAGGCGGTCGACCGGGACGTCGGGCGTGAACCGCACGGTCACGTCGCCCAGCGCTCGGTGCTCTTTGGGACGCACGTCGACGCGCAGCACATAGTGAGGTCGGTTGGGGTCGGGCTTGGCGCGGGGCGGTACCGCGCAGCCGCCCGCCGCTGTCGTCGTGGTCGGGGGGATGGTGGTCGATGTCGGGACGACG
>JACDEA010000074.1 GCA_013816725.1 Actinomycetota bacterium | reverse complement strand
GCGTTGCACGAGGAGGCGCGTCGCCGCCGGTCCTTAGAGACCCAGCGCGTCGAGGATGCCGGTGCGCATGCCGGCGGTGAAGCCACCGTCGACCACGAGGGCGTGGCCGGTGACGAACGACGCGTCGTCGGAAGCGAGAAAGGCGACCGCGGCCGCGATTTCCTCCGGCTGACCGAAGCGGCCGAGCTTGTGCGCGGCGAGGTACTGCGCCTTCACGGCGGAGAGCCCCATGTCCATGATGCCCGCCATCATCGGCGTCTCGATAAAGCCGGGGCAGATGCAGTTGACCCGTATCCCGGGCCGGCCGTAGTCGATGGCCATGTTCTTGGTGAGCAGCACGACGCCGCCCTTGGACGCGTTGTAGGAGCTGCCGCCCTCGGTCCCCTCGATACCCTCCACCGACGCGATGTTCACGACGCTGCCGCCGCCACCGCGCTCGACCATGTGGCCGATGGCGTGCTTCGACACGAGGAACGTGCCCGTGAGGTTGACGCCGATGACGCGATCCCACTCCTCGACGGGAACGAGGTGCACGGGCCCGCCGCCCGCGACACCCGCCGCGTTCACCACCATGTCGAGGCGGCCGTGCTCGGCCACAACCGCGGCGACCGCGCCGGCCACCGCCGCCTCGTCGCGAACGTCGACGGTGTGCTCGACGGTGCCTTCCGTCGCGTCGAGCCCGACCGCGATCGCACCTTCCTCGCGGAGCCGTGTCATGCACGCGGCGCCTATCCCCGACGCCGCGCCGGTCACCAGCGCGACCTTGTTCTCCAGCCCTCGCATGGGCGATTCCTCCGTTGGTTGAGGACGCTGATCAGCTGCCGTCGCTCGTGTCGAGTCTGGCCGACACCGCGCGACCACGTGTGTGGTAGTCCGTCGTCATGAAATTCGCGTTGTTCTACGAGATCCCCGTCGCCCGGCCGTGGGACCCCGACGCCGAGCACCGGGCGTACAAGAACACGCTCGAGCAGGCGATCCTCGGCGACCGCGTCGGGTTCCACTCGGTGTGGACTGTGGAGCACCACTTCCTCGAGGAGTATTCGCACTGCTCGAATCCCGAGATCCTGTACGGCGCCATCGCGGCGCGTACCGAGCGCATCCGCATCGGCTACGGCGTGCGGCTCCTGCCGCAGCCCTACAACCACCCGATCCGCACGGCCGAGTCGGTCGCCGTGCTCGACCTGCTGAGCGACGGACGCGTCGAGTTCGGCACCGGGCGTAGCTCGACACGCGCCGAACTCGAGGGGTTCGACGTCGACCCGCACCAGACCAGGGCGATGTGGAGTGAGGCGCTTGGCCACATCGTCGGCGCCTGGACCGAGGACGAATATCAGGCCGACGGGACGTACTGGCGGATGGGGGGCAAGCGACGCGTCTTGCCGAAGCCGTTGCAGAAGCCCCACCCGCCGATCTGGGGGGCGACGTCGAGCCCCGACGGTCACCGCGAGATCGGTCGGCACGGGCTGGGCTTGTGCTCGTTCACCGTGGGCGTACCACCCGAGGAGCTGAGCGAGCGGCTCGGCCTCTACCGCCAAGGGTTGAGCGAGTGCACCGAGCCGGCCGGCAAGTTCGTCAACGACCAGGCGGCCACCTTCACGATGGTGCACTGCGCGACGGACCGTCAGGCTGCGTACACGACGGCAGCCGAATCCTTCGTCTGGTACGTGAAGCACGGGTCGTGGCTCATCGGGAGCGTCGCCGAACTCCTCGAGGGCAAGGACTTGGGCACCTACGAGTACACGGCCATGCCGCTCGAATCGCACCGCAGCGGGCTCGTCGATCACCTGAGCTTCGACTACCTGCACGACAGCGGCAGCTGCATCGTCGGTGATCCCGACGAGTGCATCGAGACGGCCAAGCGTTACGAGGCGGCGGGCTGCGACCTGCTGCTCTGCCTCGTCAACCCGTACAAGATCCCGCACGACGACGTCATGCAGTCGATCGAACTGATCGGGAAGCACGTGATCCCAGAGTTCGCGTGAGCCTGCGAACGGATCGCTTACGGCGTTGCGGAACGAGTAGTCGTGGTTCTGCGCCTCTTCGGTTCCCTGGGCGGACGGGGCGCCTTCGACGTGGTGGTGCGGCGCGGCTTGCTGGTCGCGGTGTGCGCCGGCCTGGGGGCCGCGTGGGCGACGGGGTGACTGGTGGCGCGGGCCGGCGCGGTGCCGGCGAAGACCGGCTCCGCCAGCGTGGTCGTCGTCTCCTCCGACGTCGTGGTCGTGTCGGCCATGGTGGTGATCGTCGTGCTGCTGGCGTCGCGCGCCGTCCGCGACGCTGACGCCGGCCGACCCTTGTGATGCCCCTGACCACCCTCGAGCCTGGCCATGGGCAGCACGATCGCCGCCGCGATCGCAGCCGCGATCGCTGGCACCTTCCATTGCTCGCTCCCCACCCGCACCACGCTAGGCGGCAGCGGAGCGAGGTTCCGCCACCCGGCCGACGCGAGCGGTCAGGCCGTGGTCTTGGCCGAGCGACGGCGGTCGGGCTCGGCCAGCAGGCGTTTGCGGACCCGGATGGCGGTTGGGGTGATCTCGACCAGCTCGTCTTCGGCGATCAGCTCGATGGCAGTCTCGATGGTGAGCTCGCGTGGCGGCGTGAGCTTGATGGCGTCGTCGGCCGCGTGCGTGCGGATGTTGGTCTTCTGCTTTTCCTTGATGACGTTTACGACCATGTCGCCGGGCCGGGCGTTCTCGCCGACCACCATGCCCTCGTAGACGGCGTCGCCCGGGTGGACGAACAGCTCGCCGCGCAGCTGGAGGTTGTCGAGGGCATAGGCCATGACTGCGCCGGGCCGGTCGGCCACCATTGCCCCGCCCCGCCGGTGGGGCACCTCGCCGGCCCACGGGGCCCAACCGCGGTGGCGCGTATGTAACAGCGCGGTGCCGCGGGTCTGGGTCATGAGCTGGGACCGGAAACCGAGCAGGCCGCGGGCCGGCGCCTCGAACGTGACGATCGTGCGGCTCGGGTCGCCCGGCCGCAGCTCGAGCACGGTGCCCTTGCGGGGAGCCAGGGCCTGTGACACCACCCCCACGTGCTCGTCGGGCACGTCGACCACGCCCTCCTCGATCGGCTCGTGACGCTTGCCGTCGATCTCGCGGGTGATGACCTCGGGCCGGCTCACTTCCATCTCATAGCCCTCGCGGCGCATCGACTCGATCAGCACGGCCAGCTGCAGCTCGCCCCGGCCCGCCACTTGGAGCACGTCGGGCTTCTCGGTCTCCTCGATGCGGATGGCGACGTTGCCCAGCACCTCGCGGTTGAGACGGTCGCGTAGGTGACGGCCGGTGACGTACTTGCCGGCCTGGCCGGCCAGCGGCGACGTGTTGACGCCGAAGCTCATGCGCAGCACGGGCTCGTCGACAGTGAGGCGGGGGAGGGGGTCGGGGTCGGCCGGGTCGGCCACCGTGTCGCCGATCTCGACTTCGGGGAAGCCGGCCAGCACGAACAGGTCGCCGGCGGGGATGTCCTCGACGGCGACGCGGTGCAGCCCCTCGACGGCCAGCAGCTCGGTGGGCTTGCGGGCCACCGCGGCGCCCTCGGCGTGCACGATCGCCAGGGGTCGGTCGGCCCGCATCGTGCCCCGCACGACGCGGCCGAGGGCCAGGCGGCCGAGGTAGTCCGACGCGTCGAGGTTGGTGACCAGCGCCTGGAGGGGCGCGGTCGGGTCGCCGATGGGCGCCAGCACCGTGCGCAGGACCGCGTCGAGCAGCGGCGCCAGCGTGGCGTCGGCCGCCGGCATCCCCACGCCCTCGCACGACCGACCCTCGCGGGCCACCGCCGAGATCACCGGGAACTCGATGTGGTGGTCGGGCACCTCGAGGTCCATGAACAGCTGGTAGATCTCGTTGAGCACCTCCTCGGCCCGGGCGTCGGAGCGGTCGACCTTGTTGAGGACGACGACGGCGGGCAGGTCGGCGGCCACCGCTTTGGAGAGGACGTAGCGGGTTTGCGGCAGCGGGCCCTCGGCCGCGTCGACGAGCAGCAGCACGCCGTCGACCATGGCCAGCGCCCGCTCGACCTCGCCGCCGAAGTCGGAGTGGCCGGGCGTGTCGACCAGGTTGATCTTGATGCCCTTCCAGTGGACCGACGCCGCCTTGGCCAGGATGGTGATCCCGCGCTCACGCTCCTGGTCGTTGGAGTCCATCACTCGCTCGACCAGCCGCTCGTGCGCGGCGAACGTGCCCGTCTGGCGCAGGATGGCGTCGACCAGCGTGGTCTTGCCGTGATCGACGTGGGCCACCAGCGCGACGTTGCGGATGGGGGGCGGTGCCGTCACTTGGAGGCAGACGGAAGGCGAACGGGCGACACGTAGAGAGCCGGAGGCGCAGACGGAAGGCGAACGGGCGACACGTAGAGAGCCGGAGGCGCAGACGGAAGGCGAACGGGCGACATGGGGACCGACCAGCCTACCGGCCGAGCAAGTCGGTCAGGCGGGGGTGGGTTGCGCGCCGCGCACGAGGCGGCCGGGTAGTTCGCCGGTGTGCTCACCGTCGCGGTAGGTCTCGATCCCGCTGACGAACGTGTGGCGGTAGCCGTCGACTTTCTGCAGGAGACGCTTGCCGCCCGCCGGCAGGTCGAAGCGGATCTCGGGCCGGCGGATGGTGAGGCCGTCGAAGTCGATCACGTTGACGTCGGCCTTGTAGCCGGGGGCCAGCACGCCGCGGTCGAGGAGGCCCACGGCGCGAGCGGTGTCGCGGCACTGGCGCTGCACGAGGAAGGGAACGCCCAGCCGGCCGCGCTCCCGGTCGCGGGCCCACATCGTGAGCAGCGACGTGGGAAAGCTGCCGTCACAGATCGTGCCGACGTGGGCACCGCCATCGGACAGCCCCGGCACCGTGTGGTCGTGGGCCAGCATCTCGCCCACGACGTCGAGCGACCCGTCGATGTAGTTCAGGAACGGCACGTAGAACAGCGTGTTGCCGTCGCCCTGCGCGAGCAGGTCATAGGCCAGGTCCTCGCCCGAGCGCCGCTCGCGCTGGGCCGTGGGCAGGATGGCCGAGGTCGGATCGGGCTCGTAGTCGGGCGGGTCGCCCAAGACGAACATGCGATCGAACATGCCGACCAGGCCGGCGCCCAGCTTGCGGATCTTCTCGTCGTTGGCCGCGGCGAACAGCCGCTCCTTGAACCCCGGCTCGCGCATGATCGCCGCCTGCTCGGCGGCCGGCAGCTTGGCGATCTCCTTGTAGACGGGGTTGTTCATGAACGGGTTGAGCGTGCACTCGAGCCCGAAGAGGAGGCCGATTGCCCGGGCGGCGACCTGGGCCCGCATCTCGAGGCCGTCTGCGTTCGCCTCGGTGATGCGGGCGAGCAACCGGGTGTGGTTGCCCGGCGCCAGCGGGCTGGCGGCCAACGACAGCGACAGCGGCCGCCCGCTCTCGCTCACCATGTCGCGCAGCATCCCGAACTCGGTGTCGGGATCGATGAAGTCCGACACCACCTGGAGCACGCCGGTGTTGGCCCCGCCGATGGCCCGGGCGATGCCGATCAACTCGTCGGCCGCCGCCGTGAGCGTGGGCGTGGGCTCGCCGCGCGACGTGCGGTGGTTCAGCGTGCGCGAGGTGGTGAAGCCCAGCGCGCCGGCCTCGATGCCGGCCCGGGCGATGGCGCCCATCTGCTCGATGTCCTCGGCCGTGGCCTTCTCCCGCTGCGCGCCCCGCTCGCCCATGACGTGCAGGCGCAGCGCGCCGTGCGGCACCTGGGCGGCGGCGTCGATGTCGTGGGGCTGGCGCTCGACGGCGTCGAGGTACTCGGGGAAGCTCTGCCACTCCCACGACAATCCCTCGTGGAGCGCGGCGCCGGGGATGTCCTCGACGCCCTCCATCAACTCGATCAGGCGCTGGTGGTCGGCCGGCCGCACCGGGGCGAAGCCCACACCGCAGTTGCCGAACACGACGGTGGTGGCGCCGTGCCACGACGACGGTGCCAGTTGGCTGTCCCACGTGGCCTGGCCGTCGTAGTGCGTGTGGATGTCGACCCACCCCGGCGCGACCAGCGCGCCGTCGGCGTCGATCTCCTTTGCGCCGCGGCCGTCGACGTCGCCCACCTTCGTGATCACGCCGTCGGTGATGGCCACGTCGGCGCTGCGCTCGGGTGCGCCGGTGCCGTCGACCACGCGCCCGTTCCGGATAACGACGTCAAACGTGCTCATACCAACGCTCCTAGATCGATGTTGTAGAGGTCGGCCACGTTGTCGCTCAGGATGGCCTTCTTCTGCTCGGCGGACAGCTGGGCCGTGTGCTTCTCGAGCAACTCCTGCGACCACGGCCACGTCGAGTCGGAGTGGGGGAAGTCGTTGGCCCACATCAGCCGGCGCCAGTTCATGTCGCCGGCGAAGCGGAACGCGGTCCAGTCGTCCTGGAACGTGACGTAGATGTGCTCGGCGAAATATTCACTGGGCAGCTTCGAGAGTTGCTGGCCCGGCGGCAGCCAGTAGCGGTGGCGGTTGAACGCGTGGTCCATGCGATACATGAAGTGCGGTACCCACCCGGCGTCGGCCTCCACGCACACGACCTTGAGGTCGGGGTGACGCTCGAACACGCCCCCCAGGACGAGCATCCCCATGATGTCCTGGCAGCCCCGCACCACCGACAGGAACGAGTTCATGCGCGGCCCGCGGGTGTGCTCGGACCGGGTGGTGAGGATGTGGAAGCTGAGCGGCAGGCCGAGGTCGACCGCCGCCTCCCAGAACGGGTCGTAGACGGGGGAGTCGTAGTCGTCGACCGCCGGGTCGCCGGGCATCATCACGCCGCGCAGGCCCAGCGCGGCGATGGCCTTTAGATCGGCGATGCCCTCTTCGGGCGAGCGCATCGCCGTCTGGCCGCAGCCGATCAGCCGGGTCGGATGGGCCGAGCAATACTCGGCCACCCAGCGGTTGTACGCGTCGAAGCAGGCCTTCTTGTAGTCGAAGTCGCTGTGGTTGCAGATCACCATGCCGACGGTCGGGTAGATGACCTCGGCGGCCACGCCGTCGGCGTCCTGGTCGACGAGCCGGGCGTCGGGGTCCCACCCGCTGCGGTGCAGTTCGTCGAAGCGCTGGCCCAGCACGCGGATCTCCTCGGCCGGCTTCCCAGCCGCGGCGACGAGGCCCATGGGCACCGGCCGCTTCATACCGTCGACGTGGAACACGTCGCCGATGCCCTCGCCGCCGTCCACCATGCGGGGTGCCTTGTCGAGCCAGGCCGCGTCGATGTAGTCGACGTAGGTGTTGGGCGGCTCGGTGATGTGGGAATCCGCCGAAATCACCGGATACGGGATCGTCTCAGCCATGCCTGCCTCCGGCTCGCTCTTGCCTAGAGCCTACGGGCGGTACCAGGGCCCCCGCTCCGTAGGGCAGAATTAGCGGTTCATGGCCAAGGCCAGGCGGCGGCGACCGCCCAATCGCACGAAGCGCCGTCCCTCGACGCGGGACGCCGAGCCTCGTACCGTCACTTTCGGCGGCCCCACCGGGGTCGCGCCTACGCGCACGTTCGTCTCGCCGTCCCGCAAGGCTCGCCGCTCGGCCATGCTGCGGGGCGCGGTGGCCGCCGGCGCCGCCCTCGGCTTCCTCGTCGCCGTGTTCGTCATGGTCAGCAGGGGCGGCGGCGACAAGCGCACGCCCAACCTGGTCGCCCGGCCGATCAGCGCCAAGGTGCTCTCGCCGGCGGTGAAGTACCGCACGGGCGCTGGGACCGATCTCACCGACCTCGGCACCGGAGACAAGCTGCGCGAGAACGCGGTGATCGAGACCGACGAGACCGGGCTGGGCGAGTTCCACTACGCCGACGGTTCGCTGATGCGGGTGGGACCCACCAGCAACTACACGCTGAAGAAGTCCCGCACGCACGGCAACGCCCGCGACATCGAGGGCAAGCTGGTGAGCGGCAAGACCTGGCACCGCGTCACCCCCAAGGACGCCGACTACAAGGTCGCTGTCACCGGCGCCACCGGCACGGTCGTGGGTACGTCGTTCGCCGTCGTCTGTCCCACCGAGTTCGATTGCGTTTACACCGTGGTGCGGGGCCACGTGCGGGTCGAGGCCGAGTCCGATCAGACCGCCGAGCTCCGGGCCGGCGATCAGGTCGCGGTGAAGTTCGGCCGCCTCGACCCGGTGAAGCACCTCACCGACGACGAGATCAAGAACGACCCGTGGATCGCCCAGAACCTCAACCTCGACGGCGAGAACACCCCGCCGGCCACCGACGAGACCACCACCACCCTCGAGGGCGAGACCACGACGACGATCGAGGGCCAGACCACCATCCCCGGCATCGGCGGTCCCCGGACCGGCACGACCACCCGCACCCCGACCACCCGCGGCAACAGCGGCGGCGGCACCCCGCCCCCGCCGCCTCCCGGTCCCGGCT
>JACDEA010000510.1 GCA_013816725.1 Actinomycetota bacterium | reverse complement strand
GCTGTTGGCCGCGCAGCTGCGCGTGGACCTAGACGCCCGGGTCGAAGCGATGAAGGCGAACTGGGTCAAGGAACTCACCGGCGCGATCAAAGAAGGCCGCCTCGTGCGCGCCCTCAAGATCTCGGGTCAGCCACCTGAGCCCGGTAGCCGCTTTCCCGAGGAACTCGCCAACGAACTCGCGAGTCAGGCGAGCGCGGCGCTGAGCGAAGAGACGATGGCCGACCGCTGGCAGTTGGTCGCCGAAGCCGTGGCCACGTCGTCGGTGCGCCGCACCGTCACGCCCGCCTCGCCGCCCAAGGAAGTGACCGAGGCCCTCAAGGCCGCGGTCGCCAAGATTGCGTCGCGAGTACCGGCTATCGCGGCGAGCCTGGGCATTGCCGCACCGCCGGCGCCGGGCAAGCCAAGTGCGGCGCGCAAGCCGTCGGGTCCGCCGCGTCAAAACGTGGCCAAGAAGCCGCCCGGTCCGATCAAGCGTCCGGCCGAGGTTGCGGCGGGGGCGCCACGCGTGATGATCGGGGGACGGGCCATCCCGCCTCCCCCGCGTCCGCACGCCGCGCCGGCCAACGAAACGCCCGTCGAGGATGCGCCCGTCGAGAATGCGCCCGTAGCGTCAGCGCCCGAGGTACTCGAGAACGTCCTCGGGGCGCCAAGCGACGAGGTCGCCGTCGCGGATGTCGCAGCGAGCGTTCCAGCCAGCAGCGACGAAGCGGACGCCGGCGTCGCGAGCGGCGAAGCGGTCGTGGGCGGTGTCTCCGACGAAGACGACGTCGTCTCCCCCGAGCCCGAGAACGTCTAAGACAACGTCGAGGCGCTTGGCGCCGTCGAAGTCCTGTGCGAAGTAGGCAACCTCAGGGCTCCAGCCAAACGCGTTGAGTTCGGCCCGTCCCATGTCGCGGTCCTTGTGCGACGCGACGGCCCAGCGCTCCACCTTGCGCAACGCGTCGTCGACGCCAGCGAACGGTTGCACGTCACGCGCGTCGTAGGCGGCGATGTAGTCGTGGAGCGCGATGCCGAGGCGAGCGCACTCGTCGGTGATGACGTGGCCGAAGGTCACCGCCTCGGCCGGGATGCCGCAACGCACGAACGCTTCGACCAGCGCGCGATCTGAGTCGACCAGTGTGCCGTCGAGATCAAAGATGACTGCTTGAACCGGTGCGGTCACTCGGAGCGGGGAGCCAGCACCGATGAGCGCACGCCTCGGCCGAGGTAGGCGCCGCTCCCCCGCTCTTCGTCCCACAGGGCACCGCACGTGAGGCACTCGCAGCTGTCGAGATTACCGGACGCGACGTACAGCCGGTCGATCTCGTAGCCCGAGCAGAAAGGACACGCCAAGTGCGCGCTCTCTGCTCGAGAGTGTTCCCCCCGAAGCACGAGTGACAAGGCTACCGACAGCGCTCCCCGATAAGCGGGCACCCTCGCGGCCTGAGTAGGTTCGCCCGATGATCAAGTTTGAGAAAAAGGGCGCGATCGGGATAATCACCATCGATCGTCCCGAGGCCAAGAACGCCGTCAACGCTGAGGTCGCCAGCGGGATCGAGTCGGCCATCGACGCGCTCGAAGCAGACGGCGAGCTGTGGGTAGGCATCATTGCCAGTTCGGGTGACGTGTTCTGCGCCGGCGCCGACTTGAAGGCCATCAGCAGCGGCCAGGCCGGCGGGCTGCAGACCGAGCGGGGTGGCTTCGCCGGATTCGTGCAGCGTGAGCGCACCAAGCCGGTTATCGCGGCGGTAGACGGGCCGGCGCTCGCCGGTGGCTGCGAGATCGTGCTCGCAGCCGACCTCGTGGTCGCGTCGGAGATCTCCCGGTTCGGCATCCCTGAGGTGAAGCGTTCCCTGGTCGCCGCCGCGGGCGGGCTGTTCCGTTTGCCCCGCGCCATTCCTCGCAACGTGGAGATGGAGGCCGCCCTGACCGGCGACCCGATCTCGGCTGAGCGCGCGTTCCACTTCGGCCTCGTGAACGAGCTGGTGCCCGCGGGCCAGGCGCTGTCGGCCGCGATCGCGCTGGCGGAACGCATCAA
>JACDEA010000509.1 GCA_013816725.1 Actinomycetota bacterium | reverse complement strand
ACGCGACGACGGCGGCGCCATCGAGTGGTTCGCGGCCAACGCCGGTGACGAGGTCGGCGCTTCGGCGTGCATCGACGCCACGATCGAGCGGCTCGGCGGCCTCGACATACTCGTCAACAACGCGGCGACCAACCCGCACATGGGTCCCATCACCACGATCGACCAGGGCCGGGCCGATAAGACGACCCAGGTCAACCTGTGGGGTCCCTTGATGTGGAGCAGCCTGGCCAAGAAGGCCGGCATCGGCGAACGGCAGCCGGGCAGCATCATCAACGTGGCGTCGGTGGGTGGGTTCGGCGTATCGACCTCGATCGGGTACTACAACGTCACCAAGGCCGGGGTGATCCACCTCACGCGGCATCTGGCGGTGGAGCTGGCACCCAACGTCCGCGTGAACTGCCTCGCCCCCGGGCTCGTCAAGACCGACTTCGCCCGGGCCCTGTGGGAGGCGGGCGAGGACGTCATCGCCAAGCGCTTCCCGATGAAGCGGCTGGGCGAACCCGAGGACATCGCCGGCGCCGCCGTGTTCCTCGCCGCCGACGCGTCCTCGTGGCTCACCGGCCAGACGCTCGTCATCGACGGCGGCGGCATGCTGGCGGGCATCGGCTGATCTGGTGGTGCGCGACGGCCGGCGGGTCGAGCACCTCGTCGAGCGCACGCCCGACTTCGTACTGTGGCTCGACCAGCGTGGTGTCGTCATCGACCGCAACCCGGCGGCCGACGCGCTGGCCTCGGTGGTCGACATCGTCCCCGACGTCGCGATCAGTGTGGCCGGAGCGCGGGGCTCGTGGACCGGCGAGCTTCAGGTGTTGCTGCGCGACGGTCGCATCGTCGACACGTCGGCGGTGGTCGTTGCCGACGGTGACGCCTACGGGGTGACGATGCACGACATTTCCGCGCTCAAAGCGCAGGAAGCGGTGCTTCGCCGGATGGCCGAGAGGGACTCGCTCACCGGCTTGTGGAACCGCTACGTGCTGCTCACCCACCTCGAGCAGGCGGTGGCCGGCGCCGGGCGCGGAGTGGTTAGCGCGGTGTTGTACCTGGACGTCGACCAGTTGAAGCAGGTCAACGACTCGGGCGGTCACGCGGCCGGCGATCGCTACCTGCAGGAGTTCGCCGCCGAACTCGAACGGGCGGTGCGGGCCGACGACGTCGTCGCCCGCATGGGTGGCGACGAGTTCGCCGTGCTGATGCGCGGCGTGCCGGTCGGCGACCTCGAGGGCGTCGCTCACGCGGTGCGGGACCGGCTGAGTGGTCTGGCCTTGAGCGCGAGCATCGGCGCCGCGCCCGTCGACGGCAGCCAGCGGAGTGACGACGTGATCGTGCAGGCGGATCGCGCGTGTTACGCGGCCAAGGCGGCCGGGGGCAACTGCGTCGAGCTGTTTCGCGCGTCGTAGCGGAGACGACTCAGGTGTGGCTGGGGTACTGCGGGTCCATCTCGCGGAGCGTGCCGACGAGGATCGTGGCGACCGCCCAGTTGCGGTACCACTTGTTGTCGGCCGGAATCACGTACCACGGTGATTCCTCGCTGGACGTCTCGTTGATGGCGTCGGCGAACGCCTCCTGGTAGTCGTCCCAGAACGTGCGCTCCTGTTCATCGGCCTCGTTGTACTTCCAGCGCTTGTGGACGGTCTCCTGGCGGCTGCGGAACCGACGCGCTTGCTCGTCGCGCGAGATCGCGAGGAACAGCTTGACGACGCGCGTTCCGGCGGCGGCCAACCCGTGCTCGAACTCGTTGATGATGCGGTAGCGGTCGCGCCACACCTTCTCGGGCACGAGGTCGTGCACCCGCACGACGAGGACGTCTTCGTAGTGCGAGCGATTGAACACGCCGATCTCGCCCTTCTCGGGCGTCGCCTGGTGCACGCGCCACAAGAAGTCATGCGCCAGTTCTCGCTCGCTCGGCTGCTTGAACGACGTGACGCGGCGGCCCTGCGGGTTCACGCCCCGGAACACCTTCTTGATCGTGCTGTCCTTACCGCCGCCGTCGATCGCCTGCAACACGACGAGGAGGGCC
>JACDEA010000508.1 GCA_013816725.1 Actinomycetota bacterium | reverse complement strand
GCCTACGCCGTGTCGATCGCCGCCGAAGTCAACGGCGAGATCGTGGCCGGCGTCGTTCACGATGTGGTTCACGGCGAGGTGTTCACCGCGACGCGCAGCGGGGGCGCGTTCTGCGACGGACGGCCGCTGAAGGTGACGGGCCCCTCGACGCTGGCCACCGCGCTGATCGGCACCGGGTTCGCCTACGCGGCGGCGAGGCGCGCCGTGCAGGCCGCGGCGCTGGGCCAGCTGCTGGGGCTCGTCCGCGATGTCCGGCGGTCGGGGTCGGCCGCGCTGGACCACTGCTGGGTCGCCGCCGGTCGCCTCGACGGCTACTACGAGTCGGGGCTGTCGTATTGGGACATGGCCGCCGGCCGGCTCATCGCCGCCGAAGCCGGCGCGTGGGTGGGCGACGTCGACGGCCAGGCGATCGCCGTCGTGCCCCAGCTCGCCGATGCGTTCATCGATGCGCTGCGCGTCGCCTTCGCTGCTGCTGCTGACTGATTCGAAGCCGAGCGCAATCAGCCGAAGAACACCTCGGCCACCTCGACGAGATGGGTGTCGACGGTCTTGAGCTGGCCCACCGCTTCCTCGAGCGACACCCGCACGATGGCACCGGCCTGCAAGGCCACCATCTGGCCGAACGCACCCTCATGGACGGCGTCGATGGCGGCGACACCGAATCGGGTGGCCAACACGCGATCGAACGCGGTCGGCGTGCCGCCCCGTTGGACGTGACCGAGGACGGTGACGCGCGTCTCGAACCCGGTGCGCTTCTCGATCTCCTCGGCCAGGACCAACCCGATGCCGCCAAGGCGGGCGTGGCCGAAGGCGTCGACCTCGCCGGACTGCAGCACCATCGTTCCCGCTTTGGGCTGCGCACCCTCGGCGACTACCACGATCGACGCGAAGCGTCCGCTCTCGTGGCGGCGCTTGAGGAAGTCGCAGACCTCGTCGATGTCGAAGGCGATCTCGGGCACGAGCACCTCGGCCGCGCCCCCGGCAATGCCGGCGTAGGTCGCGATCCAGCCGGCGTGACGGCCCATCACCTCGCACACCAACACGCGGTCGTGCGATTCGGCCGTCGTGTGCAAACGGTCGATGGCGTCGGTGGCGATCTGCACCGCGGTGTGGAACCCGAAGGTGACCTCGGTGCCGTTGAGGTCGTTGTCGATCGTCTTGGGTACGCCCACGACGGGCACTCCCTCGCTCGTCAGCCGATGCGCGACGCCCAGTGTGTCCTCGCCGCCGATGGCGATGAGGGCGTCGACACCCAGTTCAGCCAGGTTGGCCTTCAGCCGATCGACGCCGCCGTCGACCTTGTAGGGGTTGGTCCGCGACGACCCCAGGATGGTGCCGCCTTTGGGCAGCAACCCGCGGCAGCGCTCGACGTCGAGAGGCATCGTCAGGCCCTCGATCGGTCCCTTCCAACCGTCGCGGAACCCGATCAGCTCGTCGCCGTAGACCCGTTCGCCCTTGCGGACCACGGCACGGATCACCGCGTTGAGGCCCGGGCAGTCGCCGCCCCCCGTCAGCACTCCTACCTTCATGCGAACCTCCGGAGGTCAGCCCTTCGCTGGCGCAACGCTAGGTGACGCGGGAATGATGGGCGCCGAGCGGCGCAGGGCCGGTCGGCGTGGAGGGGGACCCGTGGCGTTTCGATCGACAAGAGGCAACAAGATCAAGCTGCTGAAAGATGTGCGGCTGTTTTCGGCGTGCAACGACAGGGAGCTTGGTCGCATCGCCTCGCTGGTGGACGAGCTCAAGGTCGACCCCGGACGGGTCCTCACCAAGGAGGGCAGCCCCGGCGGCGAGGCGTTCATCATCGCCGACGGCACGGCCACCGCCACTCTGCGCAAGAAAAAGCTGGCGACCCTCAGCCCCGGCGACCTGTTCGGCGAGATGTCATTGATCGACCACGGGCCGAGGGCGGCGACGATCACCGCGGATACGCCGATGCACCTGCTCGTGCTCGACCCGCGCAGCTTCGTGTCGCTCATCGACGACGTGCCATCGGTGGCCCGCAAGATCATGCGGGTGCTGGC
>JACDEA010000507.1 GCA_013816725.1 Actinomycetota bacterium | reverse complement strand
CGCGAGGAACTGGCGGAGTGACGAGGTGCCGTCGGCTTCAAAGGCCCGGGCCTGGTCGAGGACCCACCGCAGGCGACGCCACCGATCGCGCGGTCGGTTATGGGCGACGGCCAGCTCGAAGAAATGCAGCTCGCGCAGGACGCGGTCGACCATCCCGGAGATGCCGGCCCACCAGCGATCGTCGTGGAGGCCCCGCAGGACGGCCATGCCCGAAACGACGGGATGCTCGGGGGCCAACGCGTTGGGCACCGGCGCGTGCAGGTGCCACCGCCCGCCCGCCTGGCGGTAGGTGAGCAGGTCGACGTCGGAACAGGCGACGGCCGGCGACCGCAACGCGGCGACGAGCGAGAGCTGGTCGGTGGGGTCATCGATGACGCGCAGTACCGAGAGCAGGTCGCGTACTTCTTGGGTGGCCCACACGAGCGACGCGCTGGCCACGCGAAACGGAACCTCGGCATTGTCGAGCGCCAGCTCGAGCTGGGGCAGCGACGTGCGGGTGGGCATGAGGATGGCGATGTCCTTGAGGGCCAGCGCGTGCTCCGTCTGGAGGCGGCCGATGGCGTCGGCGATCTCGTCGGCCTCGACGTCGCGGATCGCGGCGATGTTCACGCCCTTGGGCCACTCGTGGCCGACCAACACGACCGGCGCTGCGCTGCGCTTCACCGCCGTGCGGGTGGCCCCCAACGGCTGGTACTCGGGCTCGGTGAGCAGATCGGTGAACACTTGGTTGACCCACGTGACGATGCCGGGCACCGAGCGGTAGTTGTCGCTCAGGGTGCGGACGTTGGCCTCGGTGATGGCGTCGCGCACCTCCTGGAACAGCTCGATATCGGCCCGTCGGAACCGGTAGATCGACTGCTTCCCGTCGCCGACATAGAACAGCTTGCCGGGCACGTCGCCGGCGATGGCGTTGGCCAACTCGATCTGGAGCGGGTCGGTGTCCTGGAACTCGTCGATCAGCAGGTGCGAGTACCGGCGGGCCAACGCGGCGCGCACCTCGGCGTTGTCGCGGACGAGGTCGCGGGCCCGGACGAGAAGGTCGTGGAACTCGAGGCGACCAGCGCGCTTGCGCTGGTCGGCGGCGTCGAGGACGAAGGCGCGCACGGCGACGAGCAGGTGGTCGAGGATCTCGGCCCGTACCCGGGTGAGCAGCTCGGTGCGGGCGGTGTCGGCGTCGTCGAGCGCGCCCCGGATCTCGGTGACGTCGCAGCCGGGGTAGTTCTGCGCCTTGCCGTAGCTGCACTTGAAGTTCTCTACGCTTTGCAGCACGTGCAGGACTTCGAGCTCGTCGGCCGCGTCGAGCAGGCGCTCGGGCAAGCCGGCGAGGCCATCGAGGTGCGCAGCCAGCTTGTCGCCGTCGGCCAGGCAGTGGTGGCGCATGGTGATGGCCTTGGCCAGGTACGCGGCCACGTCACCGACGTCGATGAGCGACAGCGCGGGCGCGTCGATACGGGCGTCGGGTAAGCGGTCCCAATGGTCGTTGAAGATCAGCGCGATCTGACGGAGCTGGTCGTCGAAGTTCAGGTTCAGCGCGGTGGCGCGCAAGAGGACCTGCGCGTTGGCGGCGTCGTGGAACAGCCCGTCGAGGAAACCCGTCCACCGCTCCTCGAACGCCAGCGTCGATTGGATCTCGTCGAGCACGTCGACCCGCGGCGGTAGTCCGGCTTCGAACGGATGGTCGGCCAGGATGCGCTGTGCGAAGCCGTGCAGCGTGGAGATGGCGGCCTCGTCGAGGTCGTGGGCCGCCGCCGTGTAACCGGACTCGGCCAGTGCCTTCCCGATACGGTCGCGCAGTTCGGACGCGGCGGCCTCGGTGAAGGTGATGGCGGCGATGCCGCGCATGCGGTGGCCGGCCCGTACCAGCGCGACGATGCGGTCGACGAGCGACTTGGTCTTGCCGGTCCCGGCGCCCGCCTCGACGAACAGCGTCGTGTCGAGATCGGCGGTGAGATCCAGGTCGGTCACGCTGGTTCTCCCTCGGCCAGCGCGAGGTAGGCCTCGAGTTCTGGCGTGGCCTGCACCCGCTCCC
>JACDEA010000506.1 GCA_013816725.1 Actinomycetota bacterium | reverse complement strand
GAGTTGGAGTGGGTGTAGTCCCCCGAATGCGCACCTTTGCCGGGGAAGCGGCCGACGTACCTGCACGAACGGGTCGGGAGTTGGCCTGTTCGATGGCGGGGCCGGCCGGGCATGATGTGGGTCCTTGATCTCCCGCGTCACCCCGGCACGGTCGCCGCCATGGCCCATCCTACTCCCCTGCTGCTCCTCCTGGCCATCCCACACGGCACCCGGCGCGACGTCGTAGCGCCCGAACCCGCTCTTCCCGAGGTCGGGCCCGATCTCGACGCCTTGGTCGCCGACTTCCGCAGTCAGCCGATCACGCCGGCCACCACCTTCGCCTTCGAGCGGCAACTCGAGACGGTCCTGCGGTCCTATGGCCGACGCATCGCCGAGGCCGTTTACAACGCCGTGGCCGCCCAGGCCGATGCGGCCACCGACCGCGTGCGTTACGACGGCGAAGACTATCGTCGGCTTGCCCAGCCGACCCGGAACCCGCACGTGGCCACCCTGTTCGGCACCATCACCCTCAAGCGGCATCTGTATCGCTGCATGCGCCGCGACGCCGGTGAACTGGGCATCGCTCCGGCGCAAATGGCCCTCGGCTTGTCTCACGGGGCGACGCCTGCTCTGGCCGAGGCGGCCACGCGCTACCTGGCCGAGGCCGGGGCCACCCAGGCCGCAGTCCTGGCGCGACTCCGGGATCGCCACGGCATCGCCATAGGGGTCAAGCGACTGCGGACGCTGGCGGCCGACCGGGCCGCGGCCATCGCGGCGTCACAAACCGGTCGCCTGGCCGAGCGGGTGATCGAACTGTTGGGTCAGGCCGACGCCAGTCGCGGTCGACACAAGCCGGTCTTGAGTGTCGGCCGCGATGGCGTGACCCTGCGCGATTATCGCTACCGCTTCTTCGAGTGTGCGGCGGTGGCCACCCTGGCGGTGCTCGATCGTCGGGGCCGACGACTGGGCACGGTGTATCTCGGCTGTGTCCCCGAACCCCACCAGAAGACCCTGAGCCAACGGTTGACGGCCGTCCTCGTGGAGGTCCTGCGCCGCTGGCACGGGCCGCTGCCTCGGTTGTGCTACGTGACGGATGCGGGGGAAAACGAGACGACCTACTACCAGGACGTCCTGCGCCGGATGCGGCATCCGCGGACCCGGGACCGGCTCCCGTGGCAGCGGGTGGTCGATTTCTACCACGCCATGGAGCGCGTCTGGAAGATGGCCGACTTGCTGTTCGGGGCCGACACACGGGCCGGATCGGCGTGGGCGCATCGGATGGGGAAGTTGTTGAAGAAGCCGAACGGTCCGTTCCGGGTGTTGCATGCGGCGGCGGCCCGGCGGGCGAGCCGTGGCGGATCGCGGACCTGGCAGGCGGAGTTCAGGCGGGCGTACGACTACATTCGCCGGCGAACGAAGTGGATGCAGTACCACGAATATGCTCGTCACCAGTTGCCGTTGGGCAGCGGGGTGACGGAGGCGGCGTGCAAGACGCTGGTGGCGCAGCGGCTGAAGTTGTCCGGAATGCGCTGGACCAAGGCCGGCGCGCAGGTGATTCTGGATCTGCGCGCGGCGCAGTTGAGCGGCACGTGGGACGCCGCGAACCGCGACGTCTGGGCCGCCCTGCCGCAGCCGAAAAGGCTACCTCCCCGCATTCACCCAAACGAAACGCCTGAAACGGCCGCGTAGACGTGTGTTCTGAGGGGATCACACCCTTCGGAACATCGCTTCGGCTACAACCGAACATCAACAGGCAGAGCATCAGCAGGAGGGACGCTTGTCGCATGTCAATTATCCCCCGTGAAATCGCCGTCCGCCCTCGTCCCCACGGCCCAATAGGCAAGTCGATCGGGGGGCGGCGGCGAACCCTTGACCCCACCGGGACTCCTGATGAACCGCACGGAACCGTCGCCGAAAACGTGGTTCGCTCCCCCGGTGTGGAAACTGGACGGATCGTCAGTGCCGCCGTCGTTCGACTGGTCGAGAGTGGGGCTGATGACGTTGGCGTGCAGTAGGACGAATTGATCCGGGTCGAAGTCTGCGTTCGGAG
>JACDEA010000505.1 GCA_013816725.1 Actinomycetota bacterium | reverse complement strand
TATCGTCCCCGCGGCGCTGGAAATGATGGACGCCGAGATCACCCGCGCCGTCGAGGCGTACGTGCACGCGGGGTTCCCCGACGACGCAGCCGCCGTCCTGCTGATCGAGGTCGACGGCCTCATCGACGGCGTGGAGACGGCGGCCCAGCGGGTGAGCGACATCGCCCTGGCCAACGGTGCCCGCACCGTTCGGGTGGCGGCCGACGCGGCCGAGCGGGCGCTGTTGTGGAAGGGCCGCAAGTCGGCCTTCGGCGCCATCGCCCGCATCGCGCCGAACTACTACCTGCACGACGCCGTCGTCCCCCGCACGCGGCTGGTCGAGGTGCTGCGCAAGGTCTACGAGATCGCCGCCCGGCACGACCTGCGGATGATGAATGTCTTCCATGCCGGCGACGGCAACCTGCACCCGCTGATCGTGTTCGACCGGCGCGTGCCCGGCGTGATGGAGCGGGTGCTGGCCGCCGGGGCCGAGATCATCGAGGCCTGCGTGGCCGCCGGCGGCGTTCTGTCGGGCGAGCACGGCATCGGCCTCGAGAAGCGCGACTTCATGCATCTCGTCTTCAGCCCCGACGACCTCGACGCGCAGGCGCGGCTCCGTGCGGTCTTCGATCCGGCCGGCACGTGCAACCCGCAGAAGGTACTGCCGGCCGGTTCGCGCTGCGGCGATCTGCAGAACCTTCCCGAAGGCGCCTGGATCTGATGGGACCGCCGTGAAGGGCGACGCGCTGCGGGAGTTCGCCGACGAGGTTGGCGCAAAGGATCCCGTCGTGCCGGTCGGCGGGCGCACGCAGTGGTCGGTCGGAGGGGCGCCGTCTCCGGATGCACGCGAGGTGCGGCCCCCCGCCGGCATCGTCGAGTTCGTCCCCGCCGAGATGACCGTGCGGGTGCGCGCCGCCACCACCGTCGTCGAACTAGACGCCGCGCTGGCCGCCGCCGGGCAGACCGTCGCCTTGCCGGACTGGCCAGGAGCGACGGTCGGCGGCGTGCTCGCGGTCGGTCACAGTGGCGTACGTCGCCTCGGTTGGGGTCCCATCCGCAACACCTTGCTCGAGGCCCGTTACGTCTCGGCCGAAGGGCGGTTGATCAAGGCCGGCGGGCCGGTGGTTAAGAACGTGACCGGCTTCGATCTGTGTCGGTTGCTGGTCGGGTCGCTGGGCACGATCGGTGTGCTGGGAGAAGTCGTGCTCCGGACTCGCCCGCGGCCGGTGGTGTCGCGCTGGGTGATGGCGAGCGACGGCGATCCGTTCGCGATCCGCGGCCGGTTGCACGCTCCGTCGTCGATCCTGTGGGACGGCGCGGCCACGTGGGTGCTGCTCGAAGGCCACGGCGCCGACGTCGACGCCGAGCAGGCGCGGCTCGGCTCCGCGTTCGCGGAGGTAGCGGGGCCGCCGCCCTTGCCGACCGGCGGCCGCCAGTCCCGGCGGCCGAGTGAGTTCCGGACCCTCAGCGGAGAGTTCGTGGCCGAGGTCGGCGTGGGGACGGTGCATCGGGGCGACCCCGTTCGTTCGCCGCCGGTGCCGGCGACCGTCGCCGAACTGCACCGCCGGGTGAAGGCGGTGTTCGACCCGACAGGTCGGTTGAACCCCGGACGGCGCGTCGCGTGAAGCTCTTCGTCGACGAGGACGAGCTGGCCAGCTGCGTGGCCTGTGGGCTGTGCCTGCCGTACTGCCCGACGTACCGGGTGACCGGCGAGGAGGCGGCGTCACCCCGGGGGCGGATCGCCGCCATGCGCGCCGTGCACGCCGGAGCCGCCGCCGACCAAGAGTTCACCGCGTTCATGGAGCGTTGCGTGCAGTGCCGGGCCTGCGAGGCGGCCTGCCCGTCGTCGGTGCCGTTCGGCCGGTTGATGGAGGGCACGCGGGCGACGCTCGGAACGCGGTGGTACCGGCGGCTGGGCTATCGCGCCCTCGCTCGCCATCGCCTGCTCGTCGCCGGTTCGCGTGCGGTCGCTCTCGCGCAGCGGCTGGCGATCCCGCTGCCCGGCGCACTCCCGGCCCGCCTGCCCCTGCGGCAGCCGAAGCTGCGGTCGAGCGG
>JACDEA010000073.1 GCA_013816725.1 Actinomycetota bacterium | reverse complement strand
GGCCCGCCCCGCGGCGACCGCGGTCCGCGCGGGGGAAGCGACCGCGCTGAGGTGGAGGTCGACGTGGACGTCGACGGCGACGGCGACGAGGCCATCCTGGTGCTCGACACCGGCCTCGGCGACGGCGACATCACCCCCGACGCCGGCGACTCGGCATGAAGGTCGTCCTGCGCACCGACGTCGACGACGTCGGCAAGAAGGGCGACATCGTCGACGTGGCCGACGGGTTCGGGCGCAACTTCCTCATTCCGAAGGGCCAGGCCCTGCTCGCCACCAAGGGCGTCCAGGCCCAGGCCTCGTCGATGCGCCGGTCGCGTGACGTGAAGGACACCGCCGAACGGGAAGCGTCCGAGACCATCGCCCGCGCCCTGGTGCCCGCCGTGATCAAGGTCACGGCCAAGGCCGGCGCCGACGGCCGCCTGTTCGGCTCGGTCACCACCGCCGACGTGGCCGAGGCGGTCGAGGCCCAGACCGGGATCGCACTCGACCGCCGCCGCCTGCACCTCGACGACCCCATCCGCAGCACCGGCGTGCACGAAGTGCCGGTCAAGCTCCATGCCGAGGTCGAGTTCCGCCTGACCCTCGAGGTGGCAGCCGAGTAGCCCTCGACCATCGCGCCGGGTCGGCGGCGCTGTTACAGCGGGCCCGTAGCATCGAACCCATGTTTGGTGTGGACGACGGAACGCGCAATCCACCGGCAATCCACAGTGATTCACCCCTAGCGCCCCACAGGGCCCCTCGGGTTGGATAGCGCAGCCGTGGTGCAATCAATCGATGACGCCCGCCGGAGGCGAGGTTCCGGCGGCGGGGGGCGCGTCCCGCCGCACGACCTGCAGGCCGAGGAATCCCTCCTCGGGGCCATGCTGCTCTCGCGCGACGCCATCGCGACGGCCATCGAACTGTGCTCGTCGGGCGACTTCTACAAGCCGGCCCACGGCCACGTCTTCGAGGCGATCCTCTCGCTCTACGGGCAGGGCGAGCCGTCGGACCCGGTCACCGTGGCCGACGAGCTGCGCCGGGCCGGGCTGCTCGAGGCCATCGGCGGGCCGTCCACCCTCGTCTCGCTGCAGGCGGGCACGCCGGCGACCTCCAACGCGGCGCGCTACGCCCACATCGTCGAGGAGCACAGCCAGCTCCGGAAGCTGATCGCCGCGGCGGGCGAGATCGCAGAGTTGGGTTATGACCTTCCCGACGACGTGCAGGCAGCGGTCGACCGGGCCGAGCAGCTGGTCTTCGAGGTCGCGCAGCGAAAGGTCACCGACACCGTGCGCCCGCTGCGGGATCTGCTCTCCGAGGCGCTCGACAATCTCGAGGCGTTGTTCGACCGCGGCGAGGCCGTCACCGGCGTGCCCACCGGCTTCGCCGACCTTGACGAGCGGCTGTCGGGCCTGCAACCGTCGAACCTCATCATCATCGGAGCGCGGCCGTCGATGGGCAAATGCGTGGCGTGGGACACGCCGATCCTCGATGCCGCCACCGGTGCGGTCCGCACGGCGGCGGATTTCCATCAGCGCGGGGTGGCCGGCGAGGACGTGATGGTCGTGTCGTTGGGCGGCGACCGCCGGCTGCAGCGCCGCCGGCCCTCGGCCTTCGTCGACGACGGCATCAAGCCCATCTTCCGGGTCCGCACCCGGTCGGGTCGCGAGGTGCGCACCACCATCACCCACCCGTTCCTCACGCCCCAGGGGTGGCGGCCCCTGGGCGAGCTCGCCGTGGGAACACCCATCGCGGTGCCCCGGCGGCTGCCGATCTTCGGCCACGACGCGCTGCCCGAGGCCGAGGTCGCGATGCTGGGCTACCTGGCGTGCGACGGGCCGCGGGTGACGCCGCCATCGGCCGCCGTCCTCGACGACATCGTGGCCAACGCGCATGTGCTGGGCGCCGACGTGTTGCCCGAACGGGCGACGGCGTCGATCGCCGAGAACCAGCCCACGACGTACCGACTGGTGTCGTGGTCCACCGGACGGCTGCGCGGCATGCTCGTCGACCACGGCCTCTGCAGCTGGCGCCCAGCCGACCGCGCCTTGCCCGCCGCCGTTTACCGCCTGCCGCGGGAACAGGTCGCGCTGTTCCTCAACCGGCTGTTCGCGATGCACGGCGCCGCGTCGTGGTCGGCCGCCGGCCACGGCCGCGTGGCGTTGCGGACGGCGTCGAAAACGGTGGTGCTCGGCGTGCAGCACCTGCTCCTGCGGTTCGGGCTCAACGCGCGCGTGCGGGAGAAGACCACGTCGCAGCGCGGGCACCTGCGGCGTTCGTTCGAGGTCGAGCTGACCGGCGCCGACGACGTGCGCCGTTTCGTCGTGGAGATCGGCATCCTCGGCCAGGAGGACGCCGCCATCGGGCTCACCGGTCTGGGCATGCGTCCGCTCAAGGCCACCGTGCCGGCGTCGGTGTGGTCGCAGGCGGCCCGGGCCAGCGAGGGCGAGCTACGGGGCGGCGCCGGCGGCCAGGTGGCCACCGCTGATCTGGCCTACGACGACGTTCTGTGGGACGACGTGGCCGCCATCGAGTACATGGGCGACGAGCAGGTCTACGACCTCACGGTGCCCGGCGACCACAACTTCGTGGCCGCCGACGTGTTCGTACACAACACCAGTTTCGCCCTCAACATCGCGTCGCACGCCGCGGTCAACGAGGGCAAGGGCGTGCTGTTCTTCTCGCTGGAGATGAGCCACAGCGAGGTGACGTCGCGGTTGCTCTGTTCCGAAGCGCGGGTGCCGTCGAGCCGGGTACGCAACGGTCGGCTCCAGGACAGCGACTGGCCCAAGATCAGTCACGCCGTCGGCCGGCTGGGCGAAGCGCCGTTGTTCATCGACGACAACCCCATGAGCACGGTGATGGATATCCGCACCAAGGCCCGCCGGATGAAAAGTCGAGAAGGCCTCGACCTCGTCATCATCGACTACCTCCAGCTGATGTCAGGCCGCGACCGGGCCGAGAACCGCCAGGTCGAAGTCAGCGAGATAAGCCGCGGGCTGAAGATCCTCGCCCGCGAGCTGGCCGTCCCCGTCGTCGCGCTGTCGCAGCTCTCACGAAACCTGGAGATGCGTTCCGACAAGCGGCCGATGCTGGCCGACCTGCGCGAGTCGGGCTCGCTCGAGCAGGACAGCGACGTCGTGATGTTCATCTACCGCGACGAGGTCTACAACGAGGAGTCGCCCGACCGGGCCACCGCTGAGATCATCGTGGCCAAGCACCGCAACGGGCCCACCGGCCGCACCCAACTCGTGTGGCACGAGGCCAACACCCGCTTCGAGAACATGGCCCGGGTCTAGCCCGCTCGCCTGTGATGGGAAGGATCTGCGCTTAGCGCGCGCCCTTGAACGGCATATCGGTGACGCGGGGTCTCGGCCTTGGGGTCACGTGTTCTGGGACATTCTTGCGACGCGAGCATTCGGGCCAGATCCGTCGATCTGTCGCATCCTCTGACGCCGGCTGTGGCCCCTCGGCCTGCGCCGAGTCGGCTGGCCTGGCTACACTTGGTGAAGTTGCGAACTGACCAAACGGAGCGCCAATGGCACAGGTCGAAACATTCAAGGTGTCCTCTTCCGGACAGATGTCGCTTCCCGCCGCGGTGCGCCACCGCTGGCGCCTCGACCAGGGCGGCAAGGTCGACGTCGTGGACTTGGGGTTCGGCGTGCTGACCGTGCCGGCCGGCTATGCCAGCCGCCTCCTTGATGAGATCTTGCCGGCCGAGGAGCACTACGCCGCCGTCGCCGCCGAGGAGGACCCCGACCTCGTCAGCCAGTGACCGTCCTGCTCGACGACCACCTGTTACGGGACTGGATGGCCGGCCCCGATACCGTGCTCCGGCGAGCCGTGCGACGCGACGACTTGGCCACCACGAACCTTTGGTACGCCCGACTGTGCAAGAGCGCCGCCCGGTCGACCCGTGGCGCTCTGCTTGGCAATCTCCCATCCGCTGAGCGCCAAGCCGTGATCGCCGGCTTGGTGAGGCTGCCGGAAACGATCACCGTCGTGCCGATGCGCGACCTGGCATGGCGCATGGGCACGCTCGTCGCCGAGCACACGGGGCTGTCCACCCTCGGAGCCGAGGCCGTGGCCGCCGCGGAGGCACTCGGCGCTCGCGTGCTCGCCTCGAGTCGGGACGACAGTCCCGGCATCCGCCGGAGCTGCGGCCTCCTGGCCATCCGATATTCGACGATCACACGATGAGCTCCCATGAGACGAATGGACATTCGGTCGCGCCCAGTGGCCACCTATCCCCGTCGGTCCGTCGCGCTCGCGGGAGGCAGCACCTCGCCAGTCTGCGAGCTGTCAGCTGCATCATCCAGCCGGCGATATGGGATATCCCTGACCAACGCGTGTCAACGTCAGTTGACATACACCCATGCTGTCAACTTAGATTGACGGCGATGCCGAAGAACGCAACGAAGCAGACCGCTTCTCTCGCGGCGAGCCGCGATCCGGAGGTCGGCCTTAACGCCGTCTGGGCCTTGAAGCGGCTTTGCGACCAGCTCGAATTGGTCCAGGTGACGAACGCTCGTCGGCGAGGCTGGACCTGGCAGCAGATCGCGGACGCGTTGAATGTCACTAGGCAGGCCGTTCACAAGAGATACGCGCATCACATCGAGGAGGAGCACTAGGTGGCCACATACGAACGATTCACCGACAAGGCAAGACGAGTTCTCATGCTGTCTCAGCAGCTTGCTGCTGAGAGGGGG
Source organism: Actinomycetota bacterium (assembly GCA_013816725.1). Classification (GTDB taxonomy): domain Bacteria; phylum Actinomycetota; class Acidimicrobiia; order Acidimicrobiales; family JACDEA01; genus JACDEA01. The sequence goes on along the minus strand of JACDEA010000073.1, from coordinate 3,774 downwards.
CATTTCATTGATGCTGAGCACATGCTTGAAGCGCTCGCTGCTACGGAGGGCATCGGATCTAAGGTGCTGGCCGAGGCGAAACTCAATCCTGATGTGCTTCGCGAGAGGATGCTTGGGGAGCATCCAGCCGTTGATCGTCAACGCCCGAGCGAGGCGCTCGCCTCATTTGGTATCGACGTCAACGAGGTTCAGCGGGAAGTCGCGGACGTGCATGGCGAGAATGCCGCACGCATGGCCGGCGACAGCCAACCGCCGTTTTCCGTGGAAGGTAAGCGGACTCTCGAACAGTGCATCCGAGCGATGACTGAGCTTGGCCACGAACACATCGGCACGGAACACCTGCTGCTTGCCGTTCTCTCGCAGCGGGACAGTGTTGCAACGCAAGTGATTCGCGATCTCGGCGCAGATTCTGCGGCACTTGAGGCCCGCGTGCGCGAACTTGTGTCTCAGGTTTAGACGAGCGCCATCGCCAACAACCGGCGGTCGGAGACGGTCTCACTCATGCCGAGTCGGCGTCGTTCGTGGGCGCGGCGCCGGCTGCTCTCGCAGCTCGTTAAGGGCGGCAGCTGCGGTCGTCGCCATAACGCGGTTGATGTCGTCTTGGTGCTTGAACGGCTCATGAGCGTGAGTGAGGAGCGAGATCGCGTATACCGTGCCGTCAGGATCGGTGACTACCCCGATCTCATTGCGGACTCGTCCGAACAGCCCACCGCTCTTCGCTGCGAGGGTGCCGCCGTCTGGTACTGCTGGCCCGAGCCGCCGGGTCACCTGCTCGGCCATGACCGAGCGGAGAGTCGCGCACGCTTCCGCTGGTCCGGCGGCGTCGTGCCATATAGCTGCGAGCAGTCGGGTGGCGTCGCGGGCGGTTGTACGGGTCGCCACCGCGGGATCAAGCGCGCGGCATCGGTCGATGCGGGCCGGATCGGTAGAAGCACCTCGTGCTTCTGGTCCGAGGTCACCGCGTTGTGCGGCCAGGAGTTCGTTGTAGTTGCCAAAGCCGAGATCGGCGGCGACGCCATCGAGCATCGTCGCGAGGTCGCTGACGACCACGGTCGAGGTGCAGCCGAGCGTCTGTAGCTGGTGGTTCACTGCGTCGATCCCGACGGCGTGAGTCACGGCGTCGGTGGCCGCGTTGTCACTGATCGTGAGCATCAGATAGGCCAGGTCGCGCAGGGAAAGCACGGCGGGATCGCTGAAACGCGAGATGCCAAACGGGCCAGGCGTGACGCTCGCAGGAGTGAGGCTGAGCCGCTCGGTCGGGTCGATATTGCCAATGCAGGCTTGGGCGTAGAACGTGAGGCCGACCGGGACCTTTGCCACCGACGCCATGACATTCGGACGGTCCGGCTCATGACCCACCTCGGCACCATCGGTCAAGCGCACGGCATGCAACGAACCCCTGCAACCCGCGTCCGAGAACAGACTCGCGAAGTCCGGCACATGGTGAGCATGCCAGCCGAGCCCGGAGACCTGCCCACGTCCCGGTACGGGTCATGTCGCAAACGAGGTGGGCAGGTACAGACGCGCCCCCGATGTGCCGGTGGAGGCGCAGCAACTCCCGCGAGCAGGAGAGCTCGCATGCTCGCTCGAGGGGTGTGCAGATTCGGCGATCTGCTCGGGGGTTGCGAGCACCGAACGGTCTCCCAGACGCGCGGAGGTGACCCGGCGGGTGCCCCTACCGCCGGCTCGGCGCGCGCCCGTCGAGTCCATGCGGAATTCGTCCCGACGGATGACGCCGGGAGCGCTCTCGCCACCTTCGACAGGTACACGTTCGCTATCTTTGGGGACCCCTACACGCTCGCCGCAGTTAGTTGCCGAAGTCCCAGGTCTCGCCGGCGTCGTAGCGGCCGAGGACGTTCTTGGCGATGAGGATCTTGTGGACCTCGTCGGGGCCGTCGGCCAGCCGGAGCGTGCGCGCTCCCATGTACATCCCGGCCAGCGGCAGGTCGTTGGACACACCAGCGGCGCCCCAGACCTGGATCGCCCGGTCGACGACACGGTGGTAGGCGTCGGGCACGTAGACCTTGAGCGCGGAGATGTCGGTTCGCGCTTCCTTGTCGTTCTGGTCGATCTTCTCCGCCGCGTGGATCGTCATCAGCCGCGATGTCTGGATGTCTATGTATGAGTCGGCGATGAAGCCCTGGATGAACTGCTTGTCCTTGAGGAGCCCGCCGTGGACCTTGCGGGTGCGGGCCCGTTCGATCATGAGGTCGAAGGCCCGCCACATCTGCCCGACGGAGTTCATGCAGTGGAAGATGCGACCGGCGCCCAGACGGTCCTGCGCGGCCTGGTGGCCCTGGCCCACCTGACCGAGGATGTTGTCGAGGGGCACTCGAACGTTTTCGTAGACGACCTCGCAGTGATCCGATGAGTCGCGGCCCCAGATTCCGATGCCCCGAACGATGTTCACGCCCGGCGTGTCGGTCGGCACGATGATCTGGGCCATGCGACCAGTGGATCCGCCGTCTCCCGCTTCATCCTGCACGCGGCACATCACGATGAAGAAGTCGGCGGCCAAGCCGTTGGACGTGAACCACTTGTGGCCGTTGATCACCCACTCGTCGCCGTCGCGCACCGCCGAGGTGTCGAGCGAACGGGGATCGGAGCCCGGGTTGTGCGGCTCGGTCATCGAGAACCCCGACTCCATGGTCCCGTCGATCAGCGGCAGCAGCCACTTCTGCTTCTGCTCCTCGGTGCCGTACTTCACCAGAATCGTCTGATTGCCCGAGTTCGGAGCGACCACGCCGAAGAGCGACGCGGCGCCGATCGCGTAAGCGAGCACCTCGTTCATGTACGCGTGGGTCATGAAGTCCAGGCCCATGCCGCCGTACTCCTGGGGCAGGTGCGGCGCCCACAGCCCCGCCTTCTTGACTTTGGCCTTGATGTCGTCGCGAAGCTGACGTGCTTCCTTGCGGGCCACGTCGTCGCCCGTGCCGTTGCCGCCCCGCCGGAAGCCCCAGATCTTGGCCTCGTTGGGCAGGATGTCGTCATTGACGATCTCCGCCGTCCGCATGCGGATGTCGTTGATGCGCTGATCGACGGTCGGGATCGGTTTCACGTTCATCGGCATACGCGGGACGCTAGAACCTCAGCCGCAGCGGGGACGCAGCCAGTCGACGACGAGGTCCATCGCCTCTCGGCGCCGGCCCTGGAGGTAGTGGGCCGCGCCCTTGAGTTCCACATAGGTCTTGTCGGCCGCGCCACCGGCGTCGTAGATCGCCTGGGCCTGATGCATGCGGATCTCGGTGTCGGCCGTCGGGTGGACGACAAGAGTCGGCACGCTGACGCCGGGGATGGTCTCGGCCACCGCCGCGTGCGACGACAACCCCGACCATGTTGACAGCCACCCTCGCGCCGTCATCACCCGGCCCAGCCCGCCCAAGCCGTAGTTGGCGTCGAGCGGGTCGGGGAAAGCGAAGATCGTGCCGTGGGCCCGGTCGTCGGGATCGATCGTGGCGTCGAGATAGGCGGGGTCGGCCAGCGTTCGGTAGGTCGTGATGTAGCGCGTGTGCACGGCGCGGCGGCGCAGCTGGTTCCACTCGGCCGAGCCCCGGTCGGCGCCGGCCGCTTTGGTGGCGTACTCGTCGCGCTCGGCCAGCGCGCGCCGCGCGATGCCGTCGACCCGCGCCACCCGCTCGCGTTGCGCGTCGCGGTAACCGGCCAGCCATCCTCGGTCGTATGACGCCGGCTCCGGCCATGGCCTCCACCCGTTGTCGGGGTTGTACATGTCGAGCGCTGGGTCGACCGAGAACGGGTCGGTCTCGTCGGTCACCG
>JACDEA010000504.1 GCA_013816725.1 Actinomycetota bacterium | reverse complement strand
GGGTGAGGTAGCCGAAATCGGGCAGCCCCAACTGCGTCGCCGACGTGCAGTAGCCCGAGAGGAACATCGTGGCGAAACCAGCGCGCTCGGCCAGCCGCGCGGACAGCGCGTCGAAACAGCCGGCCATCACCACCGTCTCACCGGCGGCGAGGCGAGCGCGCAGGCCGTCGCCGTTCACGGCTGCGTCATTCGGCGATGACGGGGTTCTCGAGCACGCCGATTCCCTCGATCTCGATCCGCACGGTGTCGCCCGCCTTGAGCCAGCCGGGCGGGTCCATGGCCATGCCCACGCCGGCCGGCGTGCCAGTGGCAATCACGTCGCCGACCTCGAGGGTGAACGCCGTCGTGAGGTGCTCCACCATCTCATAACAGTCGAAGATGAGATCGTCGGTCTTGGCGTCCTGGCGGATCTCGTCGTTGACCCACGTCTGGAGTCGCAGGCCGTGCGGATCGCCCAGCTCGTCGGCGGTGACGATGGCCGGACCCATCGGGCCGTGGGTGTCGAAGCTCTTGCCCATCGTCATCGTCTGGGTGCGCATCTGCCAGTCGCGCACGCTCACGTCGTTGACGATCGTGTAACCCGCGATCACACCCGGCGCGTCGGCGGCCCGCACGTGGCGGCAGCGCTTGCCGATCACGAAGGCCAGCTCGCCTTCGTAGTCGACCATCGACGACGCGATCGGAATCTCGATGGGCGAGCCGGGACCCACGACGCACGTCGACTGCTTGTTGAACCACAGCTGGTGGGCCGGGGGCTTCATGCCCGACTCGGCCACGTGCGCCGCGTAGTTCAGCCCGATCGCGAGGAACTTGGGCGGTCGCGGCACCGGCGCGGTCAGCTGGGCGCTGGCCAGCGGGACCCGCCGGCTCGTGTCGAGCGAATCGATGTCGAGGTCGAGCAGTGTGAGCATGTCGGGCGCGACGATCGCGACCTCGTCGCCCAACACGATCCCGGCCCCCGACCGCGTCGAAACGAGCCTCATGCCGGCGCACCATAGGACCTAACTTGGCGCGATGGTCGAGGCCGCCGGGCGCGACGTGCCCATCACCCATCCCGAAAAGGTGTTCTTCTCGGAGCACGGCGAAACCAAGGGCGATCTGGCCGAGCACTACCTCCGCGTCGAGGCGCCGATCATGCGCACGATGGGTGGGCGACCCGTGCTGCTGCAACGTTTCCCTGAGGGGGCGGAGGGGCCGTCGTTCTTCCAGAAGCGGGTGCCCAAGAGCATTCCCGACTGGCTGAAGACGACGATCGTGTCCACGCCGAACGGCACCTCGTCGCACGCGCTCGTCGTGGCCGACATCGGCCACGTGCTGTGGGCCGTCAACATCGGCTGCCTCGGCTTCCACGTGTGGCCGTACCTGGCCGACGACCCCGACCACACCGACGAGCTGCGCATCGACCTCGATCCCACGCCGGGGATCGACTTCGTGCAGATCCGCCTCGCGGCCCACGAGCTGAAGAAGCTGCTCGACGAGGTGGGCATCATCGGGCACCCGAAGACCACCGGCAACCGCGGGCTGCACGTGTACGTGCGGCTCGAGCCGCGGTGGGACTCCTACGAGGTGCGCAGCGCCGCGGTTGCCATCGCCCGAGAGCTCGAGCGGCGGCGGCCCGACCTCATCACCGCGGCGTGGTGGAAAGAGGAGCGGGGCCAGCGCGTATTCGTCGACTTCAACCAGAACGCGCCGCATAAGACGGTGTTCGGAGCGTGGTCGGTGCGGGCCCGGTCAGGCGCGCAGGTGTCGACACCGGTCCGCTGGGACGAGATCGACGACGTCCACCCCGACGACTTCACCATCACGACGTTGCCCGACCGGTTGGCGACGGTCGGCGACCCCTGGCTCGAAATGAACGACAACCCGCAGTCCCTCGAACCGCTGCTCGAGATGAACGCCCGCGACCGGGCCAGTGGCCTCATGGACGCGCCGTGGCCGCCCGTCTACCCGAAGATGCCCGACGAGCCGCCGCGCGTCGCGCCCAGCCGGGCGAAGAAAAGGTAGGACCGCCACCCCGCGCCACCGAACTGACAGCCAAACCG
>JACDEA010000503.1 GCA_013816725.1 Actinomycetota bacterium | reverse complement strand
CTGGGCCGACCGAACAGCGCGAGCGGGACCATCGAAGGTGGCCAGCGCGCCGTCGCCGGTGGTCTTGATGACCCGGCCTCGGTAGCGCTCGACCTCCTGGCGCACGAGCCGGTCGTGATCGTCGAGTACGCCGCGCCACTTTCGGTCGCCCAGGCGCGACGCCGTCTCGGTCGAGCCGACGATGTCGGTGAACACGACGGTGGCCAGCACGCGGTCGATGTCGATCTCGTCGGTCGCCACGCTCTCGCCGGCCACGAACCGCTCGATCTCCCGCATGACCGCACCTATATCGCCGGCGGCCACGTAATGATCGGCACCTTCGAGCTCGACGAAACGGGCGCCGGCGATGTGGCTCGCGTAGTAGCGGCCGTGGTCCACGGGGAGGGTCACGTCGTCGGTCCGGTGCAACACGAGCGTCGGCTGGGTGACCGAAGCCAACACCGGCCGAATGTCGATCGCGGCGTTGGCCTGCATGAGCCGCTTGAACGCACCCTTGTTGAGGGCGAAGCGTTCGAAGCGGGCCCCCATCTCGCGGACGAACTCCTGGTCGGTGCGACTCGGCATCGCCAGTGTCGACATGATGCCGGTGCCCCACGAGTCGACCATGGCGTCGAGCCATACCGGGAACACCTCGGGCGCGAACCCGGCGGTGAAGTCGCCGTCACTCACCAACCGAACCAGCGGACCGAACAGGACGAGTTGCGACACGCGCTCCGGGAAGGTCGCGGCGAAGAGGCACGACATCGGCCCGCCTTCGGACTCGCCGAAGATCGCGGCCCGCTCGATGCCGGCCGCGTCCATGACGATGCGCACGTCGTCCATGCGCTCCTCGAGCGTCGGGATCCCGGCGATGGCGTCGGACATGCCGGTGCCCCGCTTGTCGAACTGCACGACGCGGGCGAAGCGGCCGAGCCCCTCGAGGAACTCCACCATCGGCGGGTCCTCCCAGAACAACTCGCAGTGCGAGAACAGGCCCCAGGCCAGCACCAGGTCGATGGGGCCGTCGCCCCATGTCTGGTAGGCGATGTGCAGGTCGCCGTCGGCGGCGTAGTGGATCGGCGGCGCGGGCATCGTTGCCACACTGCCACGCCGCACGGTCGGAAAACCTCGTCGCAGCCCGTGCGTACCCTGCTGGCCGTGCCCATCAGCGAAGACGCCCACGACCTGCTCCGCCGTCTTACCGGGCAGGACGACGCCTCGTTCCGCGATGGCCAGCTCGAAGCGATCGAGCGGCTCGTCGCCGGGCGGCGCAGGGTGCTCGTGGTGCAGCGCACCGGCTGGGGCAAGAGCGCGGTCTACTTCCTCGCCACCAGGCTGCTGCGCGACCAGGGCGCCGGGCCCACCGTGTTGATCTCGCCGCTGCTCGCGCTCATGCGCAACCAGATCGCCATGGCCACCCGCGCCGGCGTGCACGCCGCCACCATCAACAGCGACAACCGCGACGACTGGGAGAAGGTCGAGGCCGACGTGCGCAGCGGCGCGGTCGACGTGCTGCTGATCTCCCCCGAGCGGCTCAACAACCTGAGGTTCCGGCGCGAGATCCTTCCCGACCTCGTGACGGTCGCCGGCCTGCTCGTCATCGACGAAGCCCACTGCATCAGCGACTGGGGCCACGACTTCCGGCCCGATTACCGCCGTATCGCCCGGGTGCTCGACCTGCTGCCCGCCGACCTGCCGGTGCTGTGCACGACGGCGACGGCCAACGACCGAGTGGTCGCCGACATCGTCGATCAACTGGGCCACGACCTCGAGGTCATCCGCGGCCCGCTCGAGCGCGAGAGCCTGGCGCTGGCCGTCGTCGACCTGCCCCAGCCGTCGCACCGCCTGGCCTGGCTGGCGACGGTGGTCCCTACGCTGGCCGGGTCGGGGATCGTGTACTGCCTCACCGTGGCCGACACCGAGCGGGTCGCGGCATGGCTGCGGTCGCAGAACATCGAGGCGGTTGCCTACAGCGGCGAAACCGACCCGTCGCAGCGTCTCGGCGTCGAGGACGGCCTCCTCGCCAACACGATGAAGGTTGTGGTGGCCACCTCGGCGCTGGGCATGGG
>JACDEA010000072.1 GCA_013816725.1 Actinomycetota bacterium | reverse complement strand
GTTGTGGACAGCCATGCGGATGTCGACGGTCTCGTTGGGCCGGTAGGTGCTCTTGTTGGTCGACGTGGCGTAGGAGAGCTCGCCCGCCTTGCACGCCCCGATGGGCGAGGTGGGCGGTGGTGCGCTGCCGCCGCCGGGCGATCCGGGAGTGGTGGTCGTGGGCCTGGCCGCCGCGGTGGTGGTCGGCCCGGACGAGCGCCGCGTCGTCGCGGTCGCGCCGCTTCCGTTGGAGGCGGGGACCGTGGTGCCGCTGGCTTCGTCGAGGAACGAGAGCTCGGTAGTGCTGGAAGTGGTTTCGTCGGTCTTGAGGTTGTCGTTGCCGCCGCCGCCGCCGGCGCCCGCGATCGTGCGCAGGGGCTGGAGGACGGTGGAAGTGGGCCCCGCGATCATGACGGCCAACCCGACGACAGCGACAAGTACGGCGCTGGTGGCACCGACTTGACGCCGTCGCCGGAGCTGGCGTCCCCTCCGATAAACGCGTTCTAGGTGAGACTCCGGGGACCAGGCGGGATCAGGCTTGATTGGGTTCACCGACGAACACATCCTCTCGGAAGTCTTTGCCGAGGCGACCGCGCAGCGTGTCGAGGCCGCGTCGCACATGCACGCTGGCGGTGCCCGCCGAAATGCCCAGCGTCTCGGCGACTTCGTTTTCACGAAGGCCGCTGAGATATCGCAGGGCGACTGCCTGCCGTTGCCGGCGGGGCAGGGTTCGGAGGGCGCCGATCAGAGCCATGCGGACAACGGCCGCCTCTGTGGCATCTAGGGGCTCCTGAGGTTCGGTCACCGGTATGCGCTTGCGAGCGGCGTCGATGGCGAGATTGGTCGCCACCCGCAAGATCCACCCGTCGCGGTACGGCAGCTTGCTGACTTTCGGCCAGCGTGCGTAGGCACGAGCGAGTGCTTCGGCAGCCACATCTTCGGCTGCAGTCCGGTTGCCTAGGAGCCGATAAGCAAGAGCTGCGGCGCGAGGGAAGAGTTCGAGGTAAACGACCTCGAACTCTTCACTTCGCGCCGAGGTACCCGCCATCGTCTTCTAAACGTCCGGGGGCTTCATAACCGCGACACCGAGAGGAAATATTTCTACGTCGGGCGGGGAATGGGTGAGATGGCATCGATGGCGTCGAGATCGCCGGCCGTAAGTACCCAGGCGCCGGCGGCGGCGTTGGCCACGACCTGCTCGGGCTGGGTGGCGCCTGCGATGACCGACGCGACGTGGGGCTGGCTGGCCAGCCAGGCGATGGCCAGTTCGAGGACGGAGTGGCCCCGGTCGGCGGCCACCTTCTCCAGCGCCTCGACCTTGTCGAAGTTCTTGTCGCTCAGGACCCGCTCGGCCCGCTCGGGCGCGCCCCCGAGGCGGGTGCCCGCCGGCGGCGCTTCACCGCGGCGGTACTTGCCGGTGAGCAGTCCGTTGGCCAATGGGAAGTAGGGGAGCACGCCGAGGCCGCGCTCGGCCGCCGCCGAGACGACGTCGTTGTCGACGTGACGGTTGAGCACGTTGTAGTAGTTCTGCGCGCTCACGAAGCGGGCGACGCCGAGCCCGCTCGACGCGTCGTCGGCGGCACGGATCTGGGCGCCGTCGAAGTTGGAGTTGCCGATTTCGCGCACCTTGCCGGCGGCGACCAGGCGGTCGAGCGCGGTGAGCGTCTCGTCGATCGGGGTGTCGGCGTCGGGCGCGTGTAGCTGGTAGAGGTCGATGCGATCGGTGCCCAGCCGTCGCAGGCTGTTCTCCGCCGCCTGCTCGATCCATCGGGCGCCGGCGCCGTGCTCGCCGTCGCCGCCCATGGGCATGCCGAACTTGGTCGCGATCAACGCCTCGTCCCGGCGGGCCGCGAGGGCGCGGCCCAGGAACTCCTCCGACCGGCCTTGCCCGCCGTACACGTCGGCGGTGTCGAACAGCGTGATGCCGTTGTCGAGCGCGGCGTTTACCACTGCCGCGGTCTGCGCCTCGTCGCATCGCGTGCCGAAGTTGTTGCAACCGAGCCCGACCACCGACACCTCGAGGCGCCCCAGCGCTTTGGTCCGCATAGGTGCTAAAGCCTATGGCCATGCCGATCAACCCCGACGCTGTTGGATCCACCTCCGAGCCGGTCGAGCGCTCATGGACGTCCAAGGAAGCGCTGCTCTACGCCGTCGGCGTGGGCGCCGGCCTCGACGAGTTGGCCTTCACCACCGAGAACTCGCGCGGGATCGACCAGCAGGTGCTGCCCACGTTCGCGGTGATCGCCGGCGCCGGCGGCAACGCGCTGGCCGAGATCGGCGACTTCAACTTCACCATGCTCGTGCACGGCGAGCAGGCCATCACCGTGCACAAACCCATCCCGGTGGCCGGCACGGTGCGCACCGTCAGCAAGGTGTCGGCGATCTGGGACAAGGGCTCCGGCGCGGTGATCGAGATGGAGTCGGAGTCCGTCGACACCACGACCGGCGAGCCGCAGTTCACCAATCGCTCGGCCGTGTTCATCCGCGGCGAGGGTGGGTGGGGCGGCGACCGCGGTCCTTCGGGCGGTCGCAACGCCGCTCCCGAACGGGCGCCCGATCACGTGGTGAGCTATGACACGCGGCCCGACCAGGCCCTCACGTATCGCTTGTCGGGCGATCGCAACCCGCTGCACTCCGATCCCGAAGTGGCGAAGCTGGCCGGGTTCGAGAAGCCGATCCTGCACGGGCTGTGCACTTACGGGTTCACGGGCCGTGCATTGCTGCACACGCTGTGCGGGAGCGACCCGGCCCGGTTCGGGTCGATGGAGGGTCGCTTCTCCCGCCCGGTGTATCCGGGCGACACGCTCACCGTCTCGATGTGGGTCACCGCGAACGAGGCGGTGTTCCAGACGCGCACGCAGCGCGATGAAGTGGTGATCGACGGCGGTCGCTGCACGTTCGCGTGACGCTGACGTACGCGGTCCGGGCCCACAACACGGCGACCCAGTCGGAGAACCGTATCCACGCCGACGACGTCGCCCAGCAGTACGGCTTCAAGGGCGGCCTCGTACCCGGCGTGACGGTGTACGCGTACATGGTGCGGCCGGTCGCCGAGCGGTGGGGTCTCGGCTGGGTCGAGCACGGCTCGCTCAACGCCCGCTTCGTAAAGCCGGTGTACGAGGGCGATGCGACGACGGTCGAGTTCGACGACGACAGCGGCGCGCTCACCGTCCGCAACGGCCGGGGCGAGACGTGCGCGACGGGCACGGCAGGTCGGCATGCTCGGGCGGTGCCCGACGTGGGGGGGTATTCGGAAGCGCCCCTGCCGGCGACCCGCCACCCGGCGTCGCCCGAGTCGCTGGCGGCAGGGACGCCGCTCGGCTCGCTCGACGCCGGGTTTCATGCCGACAAGGCGGAGGAGTACCTCGGCCCGATCGCGGATGACCTCGCGCTATGGCGCACCGCCGCGGTGGCCCACCCCGGCTACATCGTGAGCTTCGCCAACTACATCCTCAGCTCGAACGTGAAGCTGGGCCCGTGGATCCATGTCGAGACGACGGCCGAGCACTTCAGCGCGGTGGCCGACGGTGAGCGCTGGTCGATCCGGGGCCGCACTGCGGCGTGCTATGAGCGCAAGGGCCACAAGTTCGTCGACCTCGACCTGCTCGTCGTGGCCGACGCGACCCGTCCCGTCATGGCCATCCGCCACACCGCGATCTACGAGCCGGTCCGCCGAGCTTGATTCTGGAGGCAATAGGTCGCCGGGATCAGCTGTCGCTGAATTGGCGACCTATTGCCTCCAGAACGGTGGGGGCGGGCGCGGCGGGCGTCGGTAGCCTCGTGGCGTGCCTTTGCTCGTCGACACGACGCCGCTGCGCGTGTCGCCCGACTTCCGGCGGTTGTGGTTGGGGCAGGGGGTGTCGTTCCTCGGGAGCATGATCACCGCGGCGGCCCTGCCGTACCAGGTGTTCCACGAGACGGGGTCGTCGCTGGCCGTGGGACTCCTCGGCGTGGCCCAGTTGCTGCCCCTGCTGACGTTTTCGCTGATCGGCGGCGCCTTCGCCGACAGCATCGACAAGCGCAAGCTCCTGCTCGGCGTGAACGTGGCCGCGCTGGCCTGCTCCATCGCTCTTGTGGCCAACGCATCGCTGCCCGATCCGAAGGTGTGGCTGCTCTATGTGCTGGGTGCGTTGACGAGCGGGATCTTCGCCGTGAGCTATCCCGTGACCCGCTCCCTGTTGCCGCTGCTGCTGACCCAAGAGCTGCGGCCCGCGGCCTACTCGTTGCAAGCGATCTACGGGTCGTTCGGCATGATGGCCGGACCCGCGGTTGGCGGGCTGCTCATCGGCGGGTTCGGTCTGGCCGCGGCGTACTCCGTCGACGTGGGCACGTACGCCCTGGCGCTGGTCGCCTTCGCCGGCCTGGCGCCGTCGCCGCCGGTCGACGGCGCGCAACGCGCGTCGCGCGACTCGGTCCTGCAGGGGCTGCGATTCTTGCGCGGCCACTCCGTGGTGATGAGCGTGTTCGGCGTCGACCTGCTCGCGATGGTGTTCGGCATGCCGCGCGCTCTCTTTCCCGCGCTCTCCGAGCGCCTGGGCGGCGGACCGGGCCTCTACGGGCTCCTGGTGTCATCGGTGGCCGCGGGCGCCTTCGTCGCGTCGCTCGGCAGCGGCTGGACGGCGCGCGTCCGTCACCAGGGCCGGGCCGTTCTCGTCGCGGTGGCGGTATGGGGCGTAGCGATCGCGATAGCGGGGTTGAGCCGCGCTCCGGTCGTCGTCCTGGTGATGTTCGCCGCCGCCGGCGCGGCCGACATGATCTCGGGGGTGTATCGCTCGGCCATCGCGGCAGATGTCACCCCCGACGACCTTCGCGGGCGGGTCAGCGGCGTGGAGATCGCCGTGTACGCCGGCGGGCCGGTGCTGGGCGACGTGGAGGCCGGCGTCGTCGGCGGTCTCGTCGGTGTGCCGTTCGCCATCGTGTCGGGCGGCCTGGCCTGCATCGCCGGCGCCGCCGTGTTCGCCGCCGCCGTCCCCAGCTTCTCCCGCTACAGCACCGCCTCACGCCGCTGACGCACTCGCTACGGTTGCCGGCGTGACGGGCGCGACGCAGTCGGCCACCGCGCTGGCGGCGGCGATCCGGGCCAAGGAGATTTCCAGCCGCGAGTTGCTCGACGTGTACCTCGACCGCATCGAGCGTCTGAACCCGGCGATCAACGCGGTGGTGACGCTCGACGTCGACCGAGCGCGTGACGCGGCGACGGCGGCCGACGCGGTCGTGGCCCGTGGCGACGACCTCGGCCGGCTGCACGGGCTGCCGATCACGGTCAAGGACGCCATCGAGGTCGGCGGGGTGCGGTCTACGGGCGGCGCGGTCGCCCTGACCGACCACGTGCCGCAGGAGGACGCGCCGGTGGTGCGGCGGCTCAAAGACGCCGGCGCGGTGGTCTTCGGCAAGACCAACGTGCCCGAGTGGTCCGGCGACCTCCAGACCTACAACGAGATCTTCGGGACGACCAACAACCCGTGGGCCCTCGACCGTGTGCCGGGCGGTTCGTCGGGCGGTCCGGCCGCCGCGGTGTCGGCCGGCCTCACTGCGTTCGAGACGGGGACCGACATCGGTGGATCCATCCGCATTCCCGCGCACTGCTGCGGTGTGTTCGGGCTCAAGCCCTCATTCGGCGTCGTCGCGCAGCGCGGCTACCTCGATCACGTCGGCGGCGGCACCACCGATGCCGACATCAACGTGTTCGGCCCGCTCGCTCGCAGTGCGGAGGACCTCGACCTTCTCCTCGGCGTCATCGCCGGGCCCGAGCCCGAGCGCGAGCTGGCTTGGCGCGTCGAGCTGCCGGCGCCCCGCCGCCGCGACGCGGGGGAGTACAGGGTCGGCGTGTGGTTCGAGGCGCCCGACGCGCCGGTCGACGCCGAGTACCTCGCTCTCCTGCGCCGGGCGGCCGATGGGTTGTCCGACGCCGGCGCCACGGTGGACGACGCCCGCCCGCCGGTCGACTTCGCCGAGCAACTGAGTCTGTTCAACCAGCTGATCGCCGCCGCCATCTCGCCGAGCATGCCGGGGGAGGCGGCCGAGGCCATGGGCGGCTCGCACCGGGCCTGGTTGGCCGCCGACGAACGGCGCGCCGCGCTGCGGCGTACGTGGGCGCTGTGGTTCGAGTCGTACGACGCGCTCCTGTGCCCGGTGATGCTGACCCCGGCCATCCCGCACTTGCAGGAAGGCGACTTCGCCACCCGCACGATCGAGGTAAATGGCGCCGACGAGCCCTACTTCAAGCTCGTGTCCTGGACCGGCCTGATCGGCGTCGTCGGCCTGCCCTCGGCGGTACCCCCGATCGGCCGCACCACCGCTGGCGTCCCCACCGGCGTGCAGGTCGTCACCGCCTATCTGCGCGACCGCGAAGCAATCCACTTGGCGTCGCTCGTCGCCGAGTGCTCCGGCGGTGGCTACGCAGTGCCGAAGGGATTCGAATGACCATGAACGGAAAGACCGTGATCATCACCGGGGGCAACTCCGGCATTGGCCTGGAGACCGGGGTGGCGCTGGCCAAGGCCGGCGCCAGTGTCGTGATCACCGCCCGCGATCCCGGCCGCGGCAAGCGCGCCGTCGAGGACATCAAGGATCGGGCCGGCAGCGACAGCGTGGAGTTGGTGGTGTTCGACCTGGCCAGCCTGGCGTCGGTGCGATCCGGTGCCGCCGAGTTGCTCGACCTCTGCCCGCGCATCGACGTGCTCGTCAACAACGCCGGGCTCGTCCTCACCGAGCGGCGCGAGACCGAGGACGGCTACGAGACCACGTTCGCCGTCAACCATCTCGGCCCGTTCCTCTTGACGATCCTGCTCCTCGACCGCATCAAGGAAAGCGCGCCGGCCCGCATCGTCAACGTGGCGTCGACCGCGCACAAGGGGGCAGGCAAGGGCCTCGACTTCGACGACCTGCAGAACACCGGCCGCTACCGTCAGATGCGCGTGTACGCGCAATCCAAGCTGGCCAACATCTTGTTCACGACGGAGCTGGCCCGGCGCCTCGAGGGCACCGGCGTCACCGCCAACTCGCTGCACCCGGGCACCGTGCGCACCGGTTACGGCCGCGACGGCGACACCACCGGCCTGCTCGGGCTGGGCATCAAGCTGGCGGCTCGGTTCTTTATCAGTCCCGAGAAGGGGGCCGACACCTCGATCTATCTGGCGTCGTCGCCCGACGTGGCCGGCGTCAGCGGCAAGTACTTCGTCAAGCGCACGGTGCGCCAGCCCTCGAAGGCGGCGCAGGACGTCGACGCCGCCCGCCGCCTGTGGGACGTCAGCGAGCAGCTGGCCCGGGCCGTCGGTGACGCTACGCCCGTGAGTTGAACGGGTATCGGCACCGCTACGGCGTGCGCGCCGCGCGCGAGGTCGACCAGCGCGAGGGTTTAGAGGTGAGAGGCGGCGGCCGACTGCACCGCGGCGATGATCGGGTCCCAGTCGGCGTCGGGCTGGCGGTTGACGGTGACGAAGTCGTTGACACCGAAGATCGACGCCACGCCCGGTGCGGCGAACACCTCGGCCGCGAACGGGTTGGCCGCCGCTTCGTCGGCTGACGCGAAGTTCAGCGTGTCGGGCAGCGCGACGTCGAGGTCGAACTTCAACGCGTTGGGGTTCGGGCTCGGTGTCGGTGTCGCGGTCGCCATCAGCGCAACGTAGCGGCGAGGGCCTGGCCTTGCGCGCTCATCTTCTTGAGCGTCTTGTCGACGACGTTCGTCATGGTCTCGTCGGCCAGGCGGCCGGCCAGCGCGTCGTACTGGGTTTCGATGAACACGAGGCACAGCGCGTCCTCGAAGGCCTGTAACTCGGCGTCGTTGATCCTGCCCAGGCCTCGCTTGCGGATGATGTCCTGCACCCGTGTGACGGTGGCGTCGTCCCACCCGTGTTCGCCCATGATGACGGCCACGTCGTCGGCGTGGACGTCGTGCAGGTCGCGTCGCCAACGCAGGTACCCGGCCCGGCCGTCGGGATAGGTCGAGCGGGGGATCGTCCACCGGCGTAGATGGTGAGCGCGCACGGCCAGGAGCAGCGCCGCGCTCGGCTCGGGTACCAGCTGGGTGACCCAGTCGGTGGCCAGCTCGGCTTCGCCGAGGGCCTTGGGCCGTTCCTCGCCCCGAACGACCAGGCGGTTCGGGTCCTCGGCGTTGACCGCGTCGATGGCGGCCAGCGTGTCACGGAGACGGGCGTCCACGCCGTCAGTCTCGCCTACCGCTGCATCACCCGGCGGGCGCACACCGGCCAGTTGTGCCACCCCGACCGGGCCTGAAGGCGCTGGGCGGCGGCCACCTGATCTGCGAAGGAGTGGTCGATCGGGTTGCCGGTCATGCCCACCGAGTGCCAGCTGGCCAGCGTGAACTGGAACGCGCCGAAGAACTTGCCCCGCCCGCCGACGGCCCGGGGGTCGCCGCCCGACTCGCAACGGGCCAGTCGGGTCCATACGTCGGTGCCGATGGGGACGGCGACGCCGACCGACGCCACCTGAATCCGGTTGCGGCTGGCCCGGGCCGGTGGCGCCGGGCGGGCCACCGCCGGCGCGCCAAGAGCGGCTGTCGCC
>JACDEA010000502.1 GCA_013816725.1 Actinomycetota bacterium | reverse complement strand
AGTCGGCGTAGAGCTGGCGCTTCATCGTCCGCAACGACGACGGCGCGCACTCGGCGGCCATGCGCCGCGCGTAGTCGAGCGTGAACGGCAGCAACTCGTCGGGCGCCAGCACGCGGTTGACGAGACCGAGGTCCTCCGCTTCCTCGGCCAGGACGACGCGGCTGGAGAACAACAAGTCGGCGGCCCGGGCCGGACCGATGAGGCGCGACAGCATCCACGCCACGCCGTGTTCGGCCGGCAGGCCGAGGCGGGCGAAGCTCGTCGTGAACTTGGCTCCGGCCGCCGCGAAACGGACGTCGGCGAAACACATCAACACGAATCCGACGCCGGCGGCGGGGCCGTTGACCGCGGCGATCACCGGCTTCGAGAGGCCGAGCGGGAACGTGTGGGGGTGTTCGAAGTCGGCCCGCACACCTGCGCCGGGCGTCGTCAGGGGCACGCCGCGGTCGCGATCGCCCGCCGCCTCGTAGGCACCGGCGGCGGCCATGTTGTCGAGCCCGCCGAGGTCGGCGCCCGCACAGAACCCGCGGCCGGCGCCGGTGACGACGATCACCCCCACGTCGGCGTCGGCGTCGGCGTCGGCCATCAGCCACCGGTACTCCTGCTCCATGCGCGCCGTCCAGGCGTTGAGCCGATCGGGCCGGCTCAGGGTTATGACGGCCACGCCGTCGCTGACGTCGTAGGTCGTCGCCTTCAGTTGCGGTCGCTCAGGTGTCATTGCGCATCCATTTGTCCACCAGGGGAATCAGCTCGGGGAGGCGGTCGATCACCGCGTCCGGTTGCACGTCGAAGCCGGGAACGTTGCGATCGCGGCGGTGGACGGTGCGCAGGCCCAGCGCCTTGGCGCCGAAGATGTCGTCGTAGAGGCGGTCACCGACGAAAGCGGCGGCGGCCGGCGCGACGTCGAGTTCACGCAACACGGTGCGGTACGCGGCCGGATGCGGCTTGGTGCGCTCCATCTCGCTGGTGTAGCAGCGCACGTCGATGAACTCGGCCAAGCCGTCACGCTCGAGGAAACGCTCGTGGAACGCCCGCGGCCAGTGCGTGTTGGACAGGAGTCCGATCTTCAATCCCTCGCCCTTCAGCGCGGCCAGCGTCGGCGCCGCTTCGGGGTCGTGCACGATGTGCGGCGTCCACACGTCAAGGTGGTGCGTGCCCGCTTCTTCGAGCAGCGCCTCGGCCACGTCGACGCCCAGTTCGTCGGACGCCTTCTTGAGGATGTCGCTCAGCGAGAACGCCTTCTGGTCCTTGGCCACGCCGGCCCACAGGGCGCCCTCGATCTGCTCGAGCCGCGCGCACAACTCGTCTTCGCGGTCGGGCGCGATGTGACGGGCCGCCAGCCGCCAGAGGTCGGTCAACTCCTCGAAGTTGAGCGGATCGGTGAGGGTGCCACCCCAGTCGAATACAACGGCGGCGAGGGCCATCAGTGCGCGTGCTCGGGCGGGCGGTCGCGGGTTTCGAGCCATCGCTTGAATCCGGCGGCGTTGGAGTGCACGCCATTGAGCGTCGTGAGCTTCTCGCGGTCGAGGTCGTTGACATCGGCGAGGTCGCCGGCGAACTCGGCCTCCAGCGCGTCGGCGATGTCGTGGCCGGCCTTCCACGCCCTCTCGGCCACTTCGGCCCACTTCGCGAGGGTGCCGGCCGCCTCGTCGAGGATCGTGTCGGGATTGGGAACGAGGCCGTAGTGCGCGAGCGCGATGCCCGACGGCGAGCGGTCGGCGAACTTCTGAAGCGAGCGGAGCGCCTGCTGCAAATCGAAGTCGGGCGGCGGCGTGGACGGCCGCAGGACGCCGCCGTCGGGCAGGCGCACGCCGACCGCGTCGCCCACGAACAGGATCCCGCTGTCCGAGTCGTGCAACGCGAGGTGGTGCTTGGCGTGGCCGGGCGAGTCGACAGTGGTCAGAGTGCGGTTGGCCGACACGGCGATCTCTTCGCCGTCCTCGAGGACGTGCACCCGCTCGGCCGGCGTCGGATCGAGGCGGCCGTAGAGCGTGTCGAGCAGGTCGCCGTACACCATGGCCGCCGAGTCGACCAAGCGCGTCGGGTCGAC
>JACDEA010000071.1 GCA_013816725.1 Actinomycetota bacterium | reverse complement strand
GCGCCAGTTCCTCAACCGAGGCATCGTGAGCCTCATGGCCATCGGGACCGCGGGCTTCGGCGCCGCCAGCATGGTCGGATTCCTGTGGCCGCCGCCGGCAACGGGTTTCGGCGGCAAGATCCGTGCCGGCAAGATCAGCGACATCAAGGCGTCGATCGCGTCGACCAAGTCACCGTTCTACGTGGCCGAGGCGCGCACCTATCTCAATTCGTATCCGGCCACCGAGATCGACAAGGCCAAGAAGATCTATGCCGCCTCGCTCTTGCCGGGGATGGAAGCCGGGCTCGTTGCGCTCTACCAGCGGTGTGTCCACCTGGGTTGCCGCGTGCCGTGGTGCTCCAGCTCCCAATGGTTCGAGTGTCCGTGCCACGGGTCGAAGTACAACCGGGTCGGTGAGAAGAAGGGCGGCCCCGCACCGCGCGGCCTCGACCGATTCCCGGTCGCCGTCGCCGGCGGTGCTGTGGTGATCGACACCGGGAGCCGGATCCTCGGCCCGCCCATCGGTACCAACACCACCGGGCAGGAGGCGGAAGGCCCGCATTGCGCCTGACCCTCCTGCAACTCGGCGTCACCACGCAGCAGCGCATCGGCCTCGCGGTCGTGGTTGCGGTCCTCGTCGGGTGGGCGGCCTATCTCGTCCTGCATCTTGGCCGCACGGCCGGCGAGGTCGGGTCGGAGATGGAGCTGGCGCCGAACCGACGCCCCTACCTGGACGACGAGGGCCTCGAAGGCCCGCGCCTCGACCGCGTCCTGCTGTGGTCGGCGGTGCTCATCGGTATCGTCGCCATCGGCCTGCCGCTGTATTGGGTGAAGGAACCGGCCCGGCAGGCCGGCGCGGTCAAGGGGTTCGACAAGCGGGCGGCGCAGCGCGGCTTCGTGTTGTTCCAGCCGACCACCTCGGCGATCCCCGAAGGCAACATCGGCCACTTCGGTTGCGGCGGGTGCCACGGCACCAAGGGCGAGGGCGGCGTCACTCCCTTCGCCATCACCGACTATCTCGGCCGCAGCCGCATCGTGCAGTGGCAGGTCCCCGCGCTCGACACGGTGTTGAAGCGCTTCGCCGACGACGAGGTAAAGACGATCATCGTCTACGGCCGAGCCAATACACCGATGCCGGCGTGGGGGATCGAGGGCGGCGGGCCTATGAACGCACAGCAGATCACCGACCTCCTCGCGTACATCAAGAGCATCCAGATCAGCGACGAGGACGCGATGAAGCGGGCAGTCGATTCGGCCAAGACCGAAGCCCAGGCCGAGGGCAAGAGCCCCGCCGACGGATCGGTGCTCTTCAACGTCAACTGCGCTCGCTGCCACACCAAGGGTTGGTCGTACGGCGAGCCCGAAGTGAATGCCGGCGGGGCCTTCGGCCCCAGCCTGTTGGCCGGCGACCCGATCCGTCAGTTCCCCGGGTTCGACGATCATCTCCAGTTCCTGATGACCGGCTCCGAGTTCGGCAAGCCCTACGGCACGCGCGGCGTCGGCACCGGGCGCATGCCAGGGTTCGCCCGCATGCTCACCCCCGAGCAGATCAGCGCGATCGTCGGCTACGAACGGAGCCTGCCATGATCGCCGTCCACGCCGTGCTGGCCGGCCTCACGTGGGATCCGCAGATCCGCGGCGCGGCAATCATCATCACCGCGATCCTCATCCTTCCGGGCAGCGTCTACCTGCTGCTGGCCACCAACCTGGGGGCCCGCATCGGGTTCCTCGTCGCCGTGGCCGGCCTCACCGGGTGGATCTCGGTGATGTCGATCATCTGGATGGTCTACGGGATCGGGCTGAAGGGTCGCGAGCCGTCGTGGAAGCCCCGCGAGGTCGTCACCGGCGAACTGTCGGCCTCCACAGTGGACGCCGTGCGCGGATTCCCGCGGGGCTGGAAGCTGCTGCCGGGCGAATCGCCGGAGCTGGCCGATGCCCAGGCCGCGGTCGACAAGCTGATCGTGAAGCCGTCGGGCGCGCCGACCCACGGTGCGTCGGGTGGGTCCGACGCGTTGGCCAAGAAATTCCCTGCGCTGTTCGGGACCACCGAGGAGTACGTCCGCATCGCGGGATACCGCAAGGGTGGCGACAACGAGCTGTTCAAGATCGGCCATCACAAGTTCTTCTTCCGCCACTCGCCGCACTGGGAAGTCGTCCAGGTTCGGCCCGTGCTGAAGCAGCCCGACCTCGGCGGCACACCGCCGCCGCCGGTCGCCGACGTCCGCGAACCGCTGGTCTCGGTCGTCATGGTGCGCGATCTCGGGAGCATCCGCTTCCCGCCGTTCGTGATCGCCTTGTCGTCGTTGCTCGTGTTCGGGATCGTATGCAACGTGCTGCATCGCCGTGACCAACAAATCTGGGCGGCTCAGGCCGCCGCCAAGGAAGAGTCGACGCGGGTTCCCGAACCGGCGAGGGTGTAGCGGTGGCCGATTACCTTCCGATCTTCACGCTGTTGGTGCTGGCCGGGCTCTTCGCCGGCCTGTCGTTCTTCGCGTCTGGCCTGCTCGCGCCCAAGAAGCCGACGTCGGCCAAATCGGCGCCCTACGAGTGCGGAATCGTGCCGAACCGCGAGCCGGCCGAACGTTTCCCGGTGCGCTTCTACCTCGTGGCGATGATCTTCATCATCTTCGACATCGAGATCATCTTCCTGTACCCGTGGGCGGTGATCTTCCGTCGCCTCGAGCTGTTCGGCCTGATCGAGATGACCGTGTTCGCCGTTGCCGTCTTCGTGTCGTTCATGTATCTCATCAGCCGCGGCGCGCTGGACTGGGGTCCTGTTGCGCAAAGCCGGCCCACGCCGGTGACGTCCGAACGCACCAGCGAGTCCACCATCCGCCGCATCGGCCGCGACAGCGCCGCCGCGTAAGGAGTCGCTGTGGGCCTCGAAGACCTCAACCACAACTTCCTGACCGGCACGCTCGAAGATCTCGTCAAGTGGGCGCGCCGCAACAGCGTGTGGCCGGCCACGTTCGGCCTGGCGTGCTGCGCGATGGAGATGATGGCCACCGGCGCCGCCAACTTCGATCTCAGCCGTTTCGGGATGGAGGTGTTCCGGGCGTCACCCCGCCAAGCCGACCTGATGATCGTGGCCGGTCGAGTGTCGCAGAAGATGGCGCCGGTCCTGCGCCAGGTTTACGACCAGATGATGGAACCCAAGTGGGTGATCTCGATGGGTGTGTGCGCGTCGAGCGGAGGCATGTTCAACAACTACGCCATCGTGCAGGGCGTCGACCAAATCGTGCCCGTCGACGTGTACGCGCCGGGTTGCCCGCCCGGGCCCGAGACGCTCATCCACGCCATCCTCACGCTGCACGAGAAGATCCGCACCGGCGAGCTCACCCGGCGGCCGAGCGCCCTCCCTGTATGACGGTGGCCGCCGCCGAGGTCGTCCACGTCAGCCGTGACGAGTACGTCGCCAAGATCCAGGCCTACAAGGACGACGGCTACGTCATGTGCTCCGACGTCTGCGCGGTTGACTACCTGACCCATCCGGGCCGGCCCCTCCCCGACGGGATCGCGGCCGAGCGGTTCGAGGTGGTGGTCAACCTCGTGTCCTTCGATCCCGTCCGCCGAGTCCGCATCCGCACGCAGGTGTCGGCCGCCGATCCGTCGCTGTCCTCGTTGTTCGATCTCTACCCGGGCACCGAAGCGATGGAGCGCGAGGTCTTCGACCTGATGGGCATCGTGTTCATCGACCACCCCGATCTCACGCGCATACTCATGCCCGAGGACTGGGAAGGCCACCCGCTCCGCAAGGACTACTCCGTCGGGCGCGTGCCCGTGCAGTTCAAAGCGCCGGCGGATACCCGCTAAACGATGAGGGATACCACCACCGAACGGCCGGCGGCGGAAACGTCGGAGGGCGCGCAGGAGATGCGGCCGCGCAGCATCACGACGCCGGCCGAACTCGGGCGCGAGCTGGGCGCGGTCTTGCGGCTGCCGGAAAGCGCGGCACCGGTCGAGGACGACGCCGCCGAGTTCACCGAAGACGAGACCATGATCATCAACATGGGGCCCCAGCACCCCAGCACCCACGGTGTGCTGCGCCTAATGCTCGAGCTCGACGGCGAGACCGTACTGCGCACCAAGCCGATCATCGGCTACCTCCACACCGGGATGGAAAAGACCGCCGAGGAACTCACCTACGTCCAAGAGGGCACCAACGTGACCCGCATGGACTACCTAGCGCCGCTGTTCAACGAGTGCGTGTTCGCGATGGCCGCCGAACAACTGCTAGGCATCGAGGTGCCGCCCCGGGCGACGTGGATCCGCATGCTCATGTGCGAGTTGAACCGGATCAGCTCGCACCTGCTCTTCATGGCCACCAACGGAATGGACCTGGGCGCGCTGTCGATGATGATCTACGGCTGGCGCGAGCGCGAGACGGTGCTGGCCTTTTTCGAGAAGGTCAGCGGCCTGCGCATGAACCACGACTACATCCGCGTGGGTGGCGTGGCCGCCGATCTTCATGACGGGTGGGAGGACGACGTCCTCGATCTGTGCGACAACCTCCCTCCGCGGCTGGACGAGTACGACCAGTTGCTCACCGGTCAGCCCATCTTCCGCGATCGCACCGAGGGCGTCGGGGTCCTCACCCGTGAGCAGGCCATCGCCTTGTCGGCCACCGGCCCCATCCTGCGGTCCACCGGCATCGCGTGGGACCTGCGGCGCGACATGCCCTACCAGTTCTACGACGAGCTGGACTTCGACGTGATCGTCGGCAGCCGGGGCGACTCCTTCGACCGCTACGCCATCCGCCTCAACGAGATGCGTGAGTCGATCAAGATCGCCCGCCAGATCGTGGAGAAGATGCCGACGGGCGACTACCGCGTGCAGGACAAGAAGGTCACGCCGCCGCCGCGCGGGCGCATCGACCAGTCGATGGAGGCGCTGATCCACCACTTCAAGCTGTTCACCGAGGGAATGAAGGTGCCCGAGGGCGAGACCTATGTCGCCATCGAGTCGCCGCGCGGCGAACTCGGTTGCTACCTCGTATCGGACGGCGGCCCGAAGCCGTACCGGCTGCACATGCGCGGCCCGTCGTTCGTCAACCTCCAAACCCTGCCGACGATGATGCGGGGCGGACTGGTCGCCGACGCGGTGGCCATCATCTCGAGCGTCGACCCGGTGATGGGTGAGGTCGATCGTTGAGTCGTCTCGCTGCGGAGTTCCTCACGCGGGCCCGCGACACGATCGCGGTCTACCCCGGCAAGCGCTCCGCGCTCATCCCGCTACTGCACCTCGCGCAGGAGCAGGACGGCTACCTCACGGGCGACGCCATGGAGCACATCGCCGAGCTGCTCGACCTGACGCCGGCCGAAGTCATGGGCACCGCGTCGTTCTACGACATGCTCTTCACCGAGAAGGTCGGTCGCTGGCTCGTGTCGGTGTGCACGAACATCGCCTGTCTCCTCAACGGCGGGTACGAGCTGCTCGACCACGCCGAGAAGAAACTGGGCGTGCGGCCCGGGGTGACGTCGCACGACGGCCGGTTCACGTTGGAAGAGGTCGAGTGCATCGCCCGCTGCGACGAGGCGCCGTGCCTGGCCGTGAATTGGCGCTATTTCGGTCGCGTGAGCAATGACGGCTTCGATCAACTGCTGGTCGACCTGGAGTCCGGCCGCCTCGACGAGCAGGTCCCGCCGCACGGCACGCTGAACCGCATCCGCCGCCAGGTCGGCCTCGCCGCCGGCGCGCCGCCGGCCACGGTTCCGCCCGGCCCGGCCGAGGGCACACCGCCCGGCTACCCCGACGCCCCGAAGCCGACATGACCGTCACCGAAGCGCCCCGCATCGTCACGTCGCGTCTCGCGTACGACGACAGCCACACCCTCGAGCGCTACCTCGCCACCGGCGGGTACGAAGCGCTGCGCAAGGCGTTGACTATGACGCCCGAGGGCGTGCAGGCCGAAGTCGAGACCGCCGGCATCCTCGGCCGCGGCGGCGCCGGGTTCCCGGCCGGCATCAAGTGGAAGACCACGATGGCCCTGCCCCGGCCGCACTACCTCGTCATCAACGGCGACGAGAGCGAGCCGGCCACGTTCAAGGACCACATGTTGCTCGAGCGCGATCCCCACCAGGTGATCGAAGGCGCGCTCATCACCGCGTACGCCACGCAATGCGACCAGATCTTCCTCTATGTGCGCGGCGAGTTCGCCCTGGGACAGGAGCGCATGCAGGCCGCGCTCAACGAGGCCTACGCCCACGGCGCGGTCGGGCGCGACATCTTCGGGTCCGGCTTCTCGGTCGACGCCGTTGTCCATCCGGGCGCTGGCGCGTATATCTGCGGCGAGGAGACAGCGCTGCTGGAAAGCCTCGAGGGCAAGCGCGGGTTCCCCCGCATCAAGGTGCCGCCCAAGATCATCCCGGCGACTGTCGGTGTCTACAGCGAGCCCACCGTCGTCAACAACGTCGAGACCATGTCGAACCTGCCCTGGATCGTGAACAACGGCGGTGCGGCGTTCGCAGCCATGGGCGCCGAGAACTCGAAGGGCACCCGCATGTTCGCGGTGTCGGGCCACGTGAAAAAGCCGGGCATCCACGAGGTCGAGATGGTGAAGACCACCTTCCGCGACCTCATCTACGCGCCGGTGTACGGCGGCGGCATCCAGGGCGGGCTCGAACTCAAGGCGTTCATCCCGGGCGGCGCGTCGTCGCCCTGGTTCGGACCGCAGCACCTCGACCTGCCCCTCGGCCAGGACGAAGTCGCGCAGTCCCAAGGGGTGCTACCCGGAGGCGGCGGCTCGATGCTCGGCTCCGGGTCGATTGTCGTCATGAACGAGTCGGCGTGCCCGGTGCGGGCGGCGTGGCGGCTGGCCCGCTTCTTCGCCAGGGAGTCCTGCGGCCAGTGCACGCCGTGCCGCGAGGGGACAGGCTGGCTCGATCGCATCATGTTCCGGATCGAGTCGGGCAGCGGCCGCATGGAGGACCTTGATCTGCTCCTCGACGTGTCCGACAACATCGCCCCCGGCCTGGCCTTCCCGTACCCCATGACCACGATCTGCTTCCTCGGCCCGTCGTCGCCCATGCCGATCTGCTCGGCGCTTCAGATGTTCCGTGACGACTTCCTCGTCCACATCAAGGACGGCGCGTGCCCCTATGGCTGACGCAACCGGCGACACCGTGAAGATCGTGCTCGACGGCAAGGAGGTCGAGGCGCGCCCGGGCGAAGTCATCATCGCCGCCGCCGAACGGGCCGGCGTCTACATCCCCCGCTTCTGCTACCACCCGCGCATGAAGCCGGTCGGCATGTGTCGCATGTGCCTCGTCGACGTGACCGGCCCGCGCGGGCCGATGCTCGTCCCGGCCTGTTTCATCGAAGTAGCCGAGGGCCAAGAGATCTTTACCGACACGCCGCGCGTCAAGAAGGCGCAAGACGGTGTGCTCGAGTTCCTTCTCGTCAACCACCCGCTCGACTGTCCGGTGTGCGACAAGGGCGGCGAATGCCCGCTGCAGGACCAGACGCTGACGTTCGGACCGGGGGAGACCCGTTTCGTCGAGGAGAAGCGCCACTTCGAGAAGCCGATTTCGCTGTCGCCCCTCGTACTCCTCGACCGCGAGCGGTGCATCCAGTGCGCCCGCTGCACCCGCTTCGCCGACGAGATCGCCGGCGACCCGCTGATCGATTTCTTCAACCGAGGAGAGCGCGTGGAGGTGGCGACGTACCCCGACCATCCTTTCGCGTCGTACTTCAGCGGGAACACCGTTCAGATCTGCCCCGTCGGCGCCCTCACCGCCGCGCCGTACCGGTTCCGCGCCCGCCCGTGGGACTTGGAGCAGGTCGAGAGTACGTGCACCATCTGCGCGGTGGGCTGCCGGATGGCGGTGCAGTCGTCGGCCAACAAGCTCACGCGCTACATCGGCCTCGACAGTGATCCCGTCAACCACGGGTGGCTCTGCGACAAGGGCCGCTTCAGCTACGAGGCCGTCAACAGCGACCACCGCCTCACCACGCCTCAGGTGCGCACGAACGGCGAACTGGTCGACGTGCCGTGGGGCGAGGCGCTCGACGCAGCGGCGACGATCATCGGCGAGGCGCGCGACCGCTTCGGCCCCGGCGCAGTGGCCGTGCTCGGCGGAGCCCGCTTGGCCAACGAGGACGCGTACGCGTGGGCCAAGTTGGCCAAGGGCGTGATCGGTACCGACCACGTCGACGCACAGCTCGGTGATGGCCTGCCCGCCGAGGTCGTGCTCGGTCTTCCCCGGGCCACCATCGACCAAGCATGTGCTGCACCGGCGTTGATCCTCCTCGCTCCTGATCTCAAGGAGGAGCTGCCGGTGCTGTACCTGCGCCTCCGCGCCGCCGCCGTCGACCGTGGGCTTCCGATCATCGAGATCGCGCCGCGGGGCACCGGCCTCGGCCGCCACGCGCGGGCGCGCCTGGGGTACCGCCCAGGCGAACTGGCCGCCGTCGCGTCGGCACTCGTCAACGGCGGCACCGGCGACGTCGGCCCGGTGTCGCGCGCCGCGTTGGACGACGCGCGCGCCTTCCTCTCACAACCCGGCGTCGTCATCGTCGCCGGCCGGCCGTCGTTGGC
>JACDEA010000501.1 GCA_013816725.1 Actinomycetota bacterium | reverse complement strand
GCCGCGCCCTGTCCCGTCCCGATCAAACAGCAGATGATCGACTGGTGGGGCCCGGTGATCTACGAGTACTACGCCGGCACCGAGGGCAACGGATTCGTTCACTGCAACTCCGAGGAGTGGCTGGCCCACCCCGGGACGGTCGGCAAGTCGATCCTCGGCACGCTGCACATCTGCGACGAGGACGGCAGTGAAATGCCGAGCGGTGAGCCCGGCACGATCTACTTCGAGAGCGCGTCGGCGTTCGAGTACCACAACGACGAGAAGAAGACGAAGAGCTCGCGCCACCCCGACCACGACGACTGGTCGACACTGGGCGACGTCGGCTATCTCGACGGCGACAACTTCCTGTTCCTCACCGACCGCAAGGCGTTCATGATCATCAGCGGCGGCATGAACATCTACCCGCAGGAGGCCGAGAACCTGCTCGTCACCCACCCCAAGGTGATGGACGTCGCCGTGTTCGGCGTGCCCAACGTCGACTTCGGCGAAGAGGTCAAGGCGGTCGTGCAGCCGATGGACATGGCCGAGGCCGGCGCCGATCTTGAACGCGAGCTGATCGCCTTTTGCCGCGAGCACCTGGCCGATGTGAAATGCCCGCGGTCGATCGACTTCCGTCCGGAACTCCCCCGCCACCCGACCGGCAAGCTCTACAAACGGCTCCTGAAGGACGAGTACTGGGCCGGCCACGCCAGCCGCATCATCTAGCGACGAGTCGGCGTCAGGTGGGTAACACCACCCGGCGACGCCGCCCCCACCACCGTTCTGCGCGGATTTTGGTGCGGTAGGCGTGCCAAAATCCGCGCAGAAGGCGCATGGGGACGACTAGCCGCATCATCGAGCGAGAGCTAGTTGAGACGGGCTTGGGCCCGCTGCAGCTCGTGGTGCACGTCGGGCGTGGCGCCGGGCAGCACTGTCCGCAACCGCAGGACCCACAGCAAGTTCGTCAGGTCGTTCGTGCTCGTGTAGATCGACCGCAGGTTGTTGAGCATGCGGGCGACGATGTCCACCGGCGACGCCGCGGGACCGTCGGCGTGGGTGACCTCTGCACCCCGGTCGAACGGATCGAGGAGCGCACCGTCGAGCTCGTCGCGCACGAGGAAGTGCGACGGCGCGCTGATGCCCGTGAGGCGCACACCGGCCCGATGGCCCACCTCGAGCATGACCACGGCCAAGGAGATCGGAATGCCCACGCCGGTGTCCAGGACGCGGTTGATGAACGAGTTGTCGGGGTCGTAATAGTTCTCGCGGTTGCCCCGTAGTCCGACCTCGGCGAACAACACCCGGCACAGCTCGGCCCGCGACTCGTCCCGCACCCGCGCCGCCAGCGCTTCGAGACGACGCATCTCGGCGGCGGCGTCGAGGTCGGGGTACACGTGGGCGGCCATCGCCAGCGCGGCTTCGCCCAGGTACACGATGCCGCCATTGACGATGCGAGCGAACTGCTCGGTGGCGTCCACGACGCAAACCTAGGCTCAACGACTCATGCCGACGGCCGCGCCATTCACCACGCGCCACGCCCCCACCGCGATGGTGTGCTCGGTCGATCACCTGGCGTCGGAGGCGGGCGTGGCCATGCTGCGCGCCGGCGGCAATGCCGTGGACGCGGCGATCGCCGCCAACGCCGTCCTCACCGTCACGGCGCAGCACATGTGCGGCCTGGGCGGCGACCTGTGGGCGCTCGTACATCGTCCGGGTGACGACGCCCCCGCCGTCCTCAACGCGTCGGGCCGCGCCGGCAGCGGCGCCGACCCCGACCGCCTTCGGGCCGAGGGCCACACGGCGATGCCGGCGACGATGGACATCCGCGCTGTTCCCGTCCCCGGCTGCGTCGATGGCTGGGCTGCGCTCCATGAGCGGTTCGGCCGCCTCCCGATGGCCGACCTGCTGGCCCCGGCGCGGGGCTACGCCGTCGACGGCTTTCCGCCCTCGCCGATGCTGCGCAACGCGATCGCCGCCATTGCCCACCTGCCTGAGGCGGCCGACTTCACCGCGGGCGGCACGCTCCTGCGCCGGCCCGGCGTGGCCCGCGCGCTCGCCGCCATCGCCGAGCGCGGA
>JACDEA010000070.1 GCA_013816725.1 Actinomycetota bacterium | reverse complement strand
ACTGTCGGCCGGGCAGCGCCAGCTCGTCAGCTTCGCCCGCGCGTTCCTAGCCGACCCACACGTGCTCATCCTCGACGAAGCCACGTCGTCGCTCGACATTCCCAGCGAACGGCTCGTCCAGCACGCGCTGCGCACGCTGCTAGCCGATCGGACCGCCGTGATCATCGCCCACCGCTTGTCGACGGTCGAGATCGCCGACCGCGTGCTCGTGATCGACGCCGGCCGCATCGTCGAGGACGGCGCGCCCAACGATCTCGTCGGCGGCGCCGGGCGCTACTCGGCGCTGCACCAGGCGTGGGCCGACTCGCTCGTGTGAATTCTGGCCGCCGCCTGCATCATCGCCATTCCTCCAGAATGAATCGCCGGTCACAGAAGGTCCAGGTCCGGTGTCCTTCCTTTAGTGCAAGCTCTACGAGTGAAGGGGGATTCCGAGCTCTTTGAGGAGCTCTACCCGGGACTGCGACGGTTCGCCGCGGCCGTCGGGCCCCGTGAGGTGGATCCCGACGACCTGGTCCAGGAGGCCGTCGCCCGCACCCTGCGCTCGCACACGCTGAGCGAACTCGACAACGCCAGCGCGTATTTGCGCCGCACCATCGCCAACCTGGCGTCGAACCAGCGGCGCGGGTTCGCCCGGCTACGGGCCGCCGTGAACCGAGCGGAACGACCCGACGAGAGTCGGTCGCCGGAATACGACTCGGACCTGGCCGATCTCATGCGGGTGCCCGCCGAAGGGCGGGCCGTGCTGTACCTCGTGGAGGTCGAGGACCGTCCCTATGCCGAGGTGGCCGAGCTGCTCGGCATCACCGAAGAGGCGGCCCGCGCCCGCGCCTCGCGCGCCCGCCGCCAGCTCCGCATCGACCTCGAAGGAGAGCAGTAATGGAAGAACGCGACATCGAACGTCACCTCGAACGACTGGCCGAGCGGGGCACGCCCCGAGGCGCCGGCGACGTTCTCGACGCGGCCCGGTCTGCCGCGGTCGTGCGGCCGCTGTCGGCGGCCCGCCGGTTCGCACCGGTCCTGGCCATCGCCGCGTCGGTCTCGCTGATCGGCGGCATCGCCGCGGCGATCGCGACGCGGTCGCACAACGACGAGCCCCAGTTCACCGCCAGCGGCGTAACCACCGCGCCGTCGACGCCGCTTCCCGAGGTGAGCATCCCGGCCAGACTCATTGCGCAGAGCCGCCTCGTGCGGTTCTCCTCGTGCGGCACGTACACCAGTTACATGCGGGCCAAGGCGTTGCAGGTGGTGTCGCCCTACGGACTGCCCTCGTTGGGCGGGCGGTGGGCGGGCGGCGGCCCCGCGGTGCTCACCAGCGGGGCGCCCGAAGCGCGTAGCTCGGCCCAAGGCTCAGAGGCCGGCACGCCCGCCGCGGCGTCGGCGCCGGCCCAGGGGCAGGACTTGAAGGCGGACACGGGCGGCGGCGACGACTTCTCGACGACGAACGTTCAAGAGGCGGGCATCGACGAGCCCGATGTGGTCAAGACCGACGGCAAGCGGATCTATGTGCTGAACAACGACACGCTCTTTGTCGTCGACGCCGCCTCGCCCAAGATTCTGGGGTCGATGCGCGTTGGCTACGCCACCGACTTGTTGTTGGTCGACGAACGGGTCATCGTGTTCACCGCGCCGGACGAGCCGCGACCGCAACCGGGGCCGCAGGTGGATAAGGCGATCAGCAGCAACGGCGCCGTGGCAGCGTCGCCCGTGCAGTACCGCCAGCAGGCCCGGCTGCGGGTAATCGACGTCTCCAATCCCGCCGCGCCGAAGGAGACGTCGCACCTCGACATCGACGGCAACTACATCTCGGCCCGCCTGGTGAACGGTGTCGCCCGCGTCGTCCTGGGCGCCTATCCGCAGCACATCCCGCTCGCCTACCCGGCCAGTAACGACCCGCAGGCCGTGCAGATGGCGCTGGACAAGAACAAGCAGACGATCCGGTCGGCCAAGTTCGACGACTGGACGCCGCACTACACGGTTACGAGCGGCGGCAAGACCAGCGCCGAGCGGCCGACGGTCTCGTGCGACAGCGCCTACCGGCCGCCGGAGTTCTCGGGCTTCGGGACGCTCTCGGTTCTGTCGCTCGATCCCAAGAATCCCAACGGGGCCAAGACCGCGTCGGTCGTGGCCGATGGTGAGATCGTTTACGCGTCGGCCACCCGGCTGTACGTCGCAACGAATCAGTGGGGTCCGGTGCGGCCGATGGCCGACAACGGCGTGATGCCTCAAGTCGAGCCGCTGCCCAAGACGCTTGTGCACGCCTTCGACATCAGCGATGCGGCCGAGGCCAAGTACCTCGTGTCGGGCACGGTGCGGGGCACCGTCCTCAACCAGTTCTCCATGTCGGAGCACCAGGGCAACCTGCGCGTGGCCACGACTGACCGCGACGAGAGCTTTGTGACCGTGCTGGCCAACCAGGCCGGCAAGGTCCTGGCCCAGGTCGGCCAGGTCGGCGGGTTGGGCAAGAACGAGCGCATCTACGCCGTGCGGTTCATCGGGCCGGTCGGCTACGTCGTCACCTTCCGCCAGGTCGACCCGCTCTACGTGCTGAACCTGACCGACCCCACCAAGCCCCGCGTGGTCGGCGAGTTGAAGATCACCGGGTACTCGGCGTACCTACATCCCGTGGGCGACAACCTGCTGATCGGCGTGGGTCAGGAAGCCAGCGCCGAGGGCCGCCGCCTCGGCACGCAGGTGTCGCTGTTCGACGTGTCGAATCCGGCCTCGCCCAAAGTCCTCCAGCGCCACATGCTGGGCCAGGGCGGCTCGACCGCCGAGTTCGACCACCACGCCTTCCTGTACTGGGCGCCGAAGAAGCTGACTGTGATCCCGATCCAGACCTATGGGCCCGACAAGGGCGCCCCGGGTTTCATGGGCGCGGTCGGCTTGTTCACCTCTCCCGGCGACATGCACGAGGTGGGCCGAGTGAGCCACGGCAACTTCCTCGTGCAGCGCTCGCTGGTTGTGGGGGGGCGCCTGTTCACCTACTCGAACGGCGGCATCAAGGTCAGCAACCTCGACACGTTCGCCGAGCAGTCGTGGGTGCCGTTCCCCAACGCGCAGGACCCGTCGGGCGGCGGCAAGACCGCGCCGGGCCGGACGGTCGAGTAGCGGCTATGCCACTCGGTGCTCAGGCAACACAGACCGCGGCGCGGCTCGACAGCCCCGCGCTGCGCCGGGCCTCGCGGATGATGTTGAGGTCGCGACCGTTGGTGAGGTAGCAGAACGACAGGCCCGTGTCGGGATCGGCCCAGGCGATCTGGCCGGCGGCGCCGTTGTGGCCGAACGTGCGGGGCGACTGCGTGTGGCCGAAGCCGCGTAGGTTGCTCTTGCCGTCGTCGCCGGCGATGACGACCCCGAGGGCGCGGTTGGCCGGGGTGCCCATGAGGAGGTCGGGCTTGTTGTTGCGGACCCGGCTGGTGGCGTCGCGTAGCGTCGGCTCGTCCCAGATGCCGGCCTCGTTGTGCAACAGGCCTTGGTAGAAGAGGGCCATCGTCGTCGCGGTCATCACGCCACCACCGCCGGGCACGCCCACTTCGCGCGCCGCCGGGTGGTTGAGCGAGAGCAGTGCGTCGTCGGTTACCTCGTTCTGCGGCAGCTCGCTGATGCCGAAGATGCTCTCCAACTCGTCGGGGTCGGGCGGCTCGCCGCACAACTCGAGGTCGGCGATGTTGTCCTGCTGGTCGCCCGGGATGCCGAGCACGCGGGGCAGGCCGAGCGGCTGCGATATCCGTTGCTCGATGAAGTCGCGGTAGTCGGTCCCGCCGAGCCGTTCGATGAGTTCGGCCAGCACCCAGTGGGCCGACGTCGGGTGGTACTCGAACGCGCTGTCGGGCTCCCAATTGAGCCGCCACTTCGAAAAGGCGTTGATCCGCCCCTCGCGCGTCGCCCAGTCCGGTGGGCCCAGGGGCGCGTGCGGGAAGCCCGAGGTGTGCAGCATCACCTGCTCGACGGTGATGTTCTCCTTCCCGTTGGTGCCGAACTCGGGGATGTAGCCGGCGACCTTCTGGGACACGTCGAGCTTGCCCTCGCCGACGAGGATCCACGCCGCGCTGGCGACCCACGTCTTGGTGGCGGAGAACACGATGAACCGCGTGTCCGGAGTGGCGTTCCCGAACGTCTCGGTCGCGATCACCTCGCCATCGCGGGCCAGCGCCATCTGACAGGCGGGCAACAGACCGTCGTCGATCTCTTGGCGGGCCCGCTCGAAAAGTAGGTCTACACGTTCCTTATCGATCTCCACGGGCGTCACCGTATTCTCAACCCCGCACGTTCTGCTGCGCCGGCGCGATTTTCAGGATCAGCCGCTCGCTCCGGATCTCGATGCCGTACGGCTGGCCCATGCCTCGGGACGTGTCGGTGGCCGATAGCTCAATCAGCACATCAGACACCGACACCCCCATTGAAGAACCCGTACCCACTAGGTTCCCGGGCATGTCCAAAGTTGCCGCAATCGCCAAGCTCACCGCCGCCGAAGGCCAGCGTGACGCGCTGGTGAAAGTGATGGAGCAGTTGGTCGACGCCGCCGCCGACGAGGCGGGAACCGAGCTGTACGTGCTGAACCTCGACACCGCCGAGGTCGACGTGGTCTGGTTTTTCGAGCTGTACAGCGACAGCGACGCGCTGGCCGCCCACGGGCAGAGTGACACGATGAAGGCCATCACCGGCCAGCTCGGCGGTCTGGTCGCCGGCCGCCCCGAGCTGCACTTCCTCACCCCGCACCGGGCCGCCGGCATCACGCTGTAACCCCGGACAGCCGCCGTGAAGCGGTTCTGAGGGTCAGCCGGCGTTGCGGCGTTCGGCGGGACGGCGGCGGCGCCAGGACTGTTGGAGCGCGGGCGGGACGTAGCCGGCATCGTCGGCGGCGATGTTGGTGCCGGGCGGGACGATCGCGTCGATCCGGTCGAGCACGTCGTCGCTGAGCGACACCGAGGCGCCGGCCAGCGTGTCGGTCAGTTGTTCCATCGTGCGGGGGCCGATGATGGCCGACGTCACCGCCGGGTGGGCGATCACGAAGGCGACGGCGAGGTGGGCAAGCGAGCAGCCGGCGTCGGCCGCCACCTTGAGCAACTCCTCGATCAACTCGAGCTTGCGGGCGTTCTCGGGAATCGCCGGATCGAAGCGTTGCGGCAACATGGCCGCCCGGCCCTCCGTGGGGAGGTCCTGGCCCAGCCGGTACTTGCCGCTCAGCCAACCCCCGGCCAGCGGGCTCCACGGGATGACGCCCATGCCGTAGCGCTCGCACGTCGGTAGTACGTCGCGTTCGATGCCGCGCGCAAAGATCGAATAGGGCGGCTGCTCGCAGACGAACCGCTCGCGGGTGCGGCGCTCGGCGGTCCACTGCGCCTCCACGATCTCCTCGGCGGGGAACGTCGAGGATCCGAGGTACCGCACCTTGCCCTGATGGACGAGATCGCTCAGAGCGCCGAGTGTCTCGTCGATGTCGGCCCCGTTGTCGGGCCGGTGCACCTGGTACAGGTCGATGTAGTCGGTGTCGAGGCGGCGCAGGCTGTTCTCCACCTCCTGCATGATCCAGCGGCGCGAGTTGCCCCGCGCGTTGGGGTCCTCGCCCATGGCGCCGTGGAACTTCGTCGCCAGCACGACATTGTCGCGCTTGCCCTTCAGCGCCTGGCCGACGATCTCCTCCGACGTGCCTTGCGAGTACACGTCGGCCGTGTCGATGAAGTTGATGCCGGCATCGAGCGCGGTGTCGACCATGCGGGCGCAGTCCGCCGCGTCGCGGTTGCCCCACGGTCCGAACATCATCGCCCCCAGGCAGTAGGGGCTGACCTTGACGCCGGTGCGGCCGAGCGTGCGGAGCTGCATGGTGTCTCCCTTGGTTGGCTACTCGACGGAGTAGATGAGTTTTCCGTTCTCTTGGTGCGCCTCGGCCGAGCCCATCAGCCGCAGGTGCTCGAGGTGGGCGTAGGTCTCGCTCTCGGCCATGCCGCCCCACCGCGCTTTGCGGAACAGGTGATGCGACAGTTCGGTGACCGTTGTCGGACCGATCGACTTCGATACCTCGCGCAGCTTGTCGCAGCGCTCGTCGTGGTGCGCCTTGATCGAGTCGACGCGGCCCCGCACGTCGCCGAACGGGTGACCGTGCGCCGGCAGAACGGTCTGCACATTGTCGAGCGCGGCGACGCGGTCGAGCGAGTCCTTGAACAACTTCAGCGGGTCGCGCCCGCCGCCGACGCCGGCGATGTGCGGCGTGATGGTCGGCAGTACGTGGTCGCCGCTGAACAGGAAGCCGCCCTCGGGGTCGTGCAGGCAGAGGTGGTCGATCGTGTGCCCGGGTGTGTGCACGGCGAAGAACTCGCGGCCGGCCAGCTTCATCACGTCGCCGTGCTTCACCCGCTGGGTTGGGTTGGCGGCGACGTAGCGATTGCGCATGAGGCCGCTGCGCATGAGGCGGAACATCAGCCGGCGCTTGAGCGGGGGCTTGAAGTTGGTGCCGCCCCACGGGGTGTTGGCCCACGGCGGCTCGTCGCTGTAGTCCTCGGGCTCGACGTCGTGTATCTCGTCGCAGTCCGGATCGTTGCGCCACCACGTGCGGAACGCCGAGTGCGTCACCAGTTCGGCGCCCGCCTCCTTGGCCAGCTTGCCCGCGCTGCCGAAGTGGTCGGGGTGCGAATGGGTGACGATGACGGTGTGGATGTTGCGGGGCGCCAGGCCGGCCTTCTTCAGGCGGTCTTGTATGGCGTTCCACGTCGGCGGACCGGGCAGGCCCGGGTCGACCACGGCGGCGCCGCGGTCGTCGAGCAGGGCGTAGGAGTTCACGTGGCCGAGGCCGGTGAAGTGCGACATCGGCAGTTGCATCCGCAAGATGTTGGGCCCGACTTCGACGACCTCGTCGGTGGCCTTCTCCTGCTCCTGCTTCACGAGCGGCACCCTACTTGACCGGTCGGTCAAGTGAGGACGACAGTTGACCGATGCGCATCAGTTCACAGCTGTCATATGCCGGCGGTTTCAAGGAGTCCGTCGACGGCCTCGTCGCGCTGGAGAAGGCTGGTCTCGACATCGTGTGGGTGGCCGAGGCCTACGGCTTCGACGGCGTGTCGCTCATGGGCTATATCGCGGCGCGCACCGAGACGGTGCAGATCGGCTCGGGCATCCTGCCGATCTACTCGCGCACGCCGACGCTCTTGGCCATGACCGCCGCCGGGGTCGACGCGCTGTCGGGCGGTCGCTGCATCCTGGGGCTGGGCGCATCGGGCCCGCAGGTGATCGAGGGGTTCCACGGCGTGCAGTACGACGCGCCGATCGGCCGCACCAAGGAGATCATCGAGATCTGCCGCCAGGTGTGGCGACGCGAGCGGGTTGAGCACGACGGCCGCTACTACAAGGTGCCGCTGCCCCCCGATCAGGGCACCGGCTTGGGCAAGCCGCTCAAGCTGATCACCCATCCGGTGCGCGAGCGCATTCCGATTTACGTGGCGTCGCTCGGGCCCAAGAACGTCGAGATGACCGCCGAGTTGGCCGATGGGTGGATGCCGCTCTTCTACATACCGGAGAAGGCCGGGGACGTGTGGGGCGACGCGCTGGCCAAGGGCGGGGCCAACCGTTCGGCCGACCTCGGTCCGCTCGACGTGGTCGCCGGAGGGCTGTGCGCGATCGGCGACGACGTAGCTGGCGTGCGCGAGTTCGTGCGGCCCATGCTGGCGCTGTACATCGGCGGGATGGGCGCACGGGGCCGCAACTTCTACAACGACCTGGCCCGCCGCTACGGGTACGACAAGGAAGCCAAGCTGATCCAGGACCTCTACCTCGACGGCAAGAAGTCCGAGGCGGCGGCCGAGATCCCCGACGAGTTGCTCGAGCTGACCTCGCTCTGCGGCCCGGCCGGTTACGTCAAGGAGCGCATCGCCGCGTTCAAAGAGGCGGGAGTCACAACGTTGAACGTCACCCCAATCGGCCCCGATCCCGCCGCCGTCGTCGGGCAGCTCAAGGAGTGGGTCGCTTGAACACCGCGTCGCGGTAGTAACGAAGCTCGGCGATCGACTCGAGGATGTCGTCGAGGGCGCGGTGGCCGCTCTTCTTGTCGGGGGTCGCCGCGTACTCGGTCGGGTACCAGCGCCGGCACAGCTCTTTGATCGTGGAGACGTCGATCGAGCGGTAGTGCAACCACTCCTCGATCTCCGGGAGGTAAGCGGCGAGGAAGCGGCGGTCGGTGCCGATCGAGTTGCCGCACAGCGGGACGGCCCGGGGCTCGGTGGCGTGCTGCTGGATGAACTCCAGCGTGGCGGCGCCGGCGTCGGCCAGCGTCATCGTCGTTTGCGTGATCGCGCCGAGCAGGCCGCTGCGCGTGTGCATCTTGCGCACGACGTCGGACATCCCCGCCAGCAAGTCGGCCGGCGCGGCGACGACCAGGTCGGGACCCTCGGCGATCACCTCGAGGTCGTCGTCGGTCACCAGCGTGGCCATCTCCACGATGACATCGCGGCCGGGGTCGAGGCCGGTCATCTCCAAGTCCATCCACACGAGCACGGCACTCACCGTAGAGTCGAACCAATGGTCGATGTCCCGATACGCCGCCTGGACCCCGACCTGCCCCCACCCGCGT
>JACDEA010000500.1 GCA_013816725.1 Actinomycetota bacterium | reverse complement strand
CATCGGCGCCGGCGACGATGCGAACGGCATCGAACGCGGCCGACGTCACCGCCGATGTGGCGTAGAGGTCGTACGTGAGCTGGACCGCGAAGAGCAGGAACCCCAGGAACGCGACGACACCGGCAACGCTGCCGATCAGTCCGACGCCGTGTTCAGACGCAGCGGGGTTACTGCTCGATCTGGTTGACCTGGTTGTCGACATTGCCCTGTGCGTTGCCGAGCGTGGCCTTGAAGCCGACCCACATGAGCACACCCAGGAAGGCGAAGATCAACACCGCGATCGCCGCCGAGATGACACCCTCCCCGCGCTCGTCGCGGACGAGACGGTCCCAGACCGCCGATCGGGCCGTCCGTTGCCAGACGTATGCGGACAACAACGCATCGCTCATAATCGCTCCTTCGGTTAGGACCCCGAAAAGATCTTCAGGGCCTCGATGAATGGGACGGCGAGGAAAATGACGCCCGGCACCAGCGTGGCGACGGTGACGGGAATCCAGACCTGCTGGCCGCGGCGCTCCATGGTCTCGACAAGCTCACGGTGGACCTCGGCGCGGATCGTTCGTGCTTCTTGGGAGATGAGACGCCCGAGGTCGCCGGCGTCGTCGTTCAGGGCGAGGACAGGAATGAGGCGGTCGAGTGCAGGGACGCGCGCTCGTGTCGCCCATTCCCGCAGGGCGTCGATTTCCGACAGGCCTTGCCGGACTCGTGCGCACACGACTCGAAGATCCGCCGCGCACGCTCCCTGACCCCGCTCGGCCAAACGGTTCGTGGCCGCGCCGAGCGAGTAGCCCGCGGCCAGCAGCATCGCGAGCTGCTCGGCGAACACCGGCAGCTCGAGGAAGACCCGCCGTTGCCAGGCCGCCGACGCCGAGGCCAGTCGCTGCTCGACGATCAGGAAGGCAAGAACGGGCGCGCCCAACACGAGGACAAGAGCGATGATCGCCGGCGGACCGACGACCGCTGTCATCACCGCTCCCGCGGCCAGCGCGCCGGTGGCCCACCCGACTTGCCGTACGCGGAAGCCGGTTGCGTCGACGTCGGCGTGCAACCGTCGGAGGCGAGCCCCGACGTCCTCACTAACGCCGAAGATGCGCGCCACCCGCTCGCCGAACCCGTGGCAAAGCGGCCCGATCACATCGCGCCACGACTCGACGTCGAGAACGGGCCGTCCGGCCAGCGCGCTGCGCGGTCCGTAGCGCGCGAGCCGTTGCGCCAGGGATGGTCGCTGCACCCAGCGGACCTCGGCGAGCAGCAGCGTGGCGCCGCCCCACAAGAGCATGAAGGCCAGCGCAACCGGTTGGCGCATCACGAGGCGTCAGCCATCGAGTACCCGCTCGGCGGCAGGGAGGCGGAGGAGCTGACCGGCCCAGACCCAGCAGGCGACCACCGCGCCGATGCCGAAGGCGACGACGATTTGACCCATAGCGGTGCTGTACGCAGCGCGGCCGGTGCCGATCGAGAGGCCGGCCAGCGCCATGCCGGCGGGGACGACGAGAACGAACCGTCGGGCGAATCGAACGCCGGCTTGTTTGGCCTGGGCGTCCTTGCGGCCGCGTAGATCCTCGATGCGATCTTCGATGAGCGCTGCCAGGCGACGGTCGAGGTCGGTGCCGCCGACCTCGTGAGCGACGAGCAGCGTCTCCAGCGTGGCGTCGGCGGTGGCGTCGCACAGCCGCGCTTTGAGCAACGACACCGTGCCGGTGAAGTCTGTCGATAGGAGCCACTCGCGCTCGGCTGTGGCGAACGCGCCTCGCAATTCGGCCGGCCCGTGGCGACCGACTTCGAAGAGCGCCTGTGGCACTGACCGGCCGAGGGCGCCCGTCTGCAGCCGAATCTCCTCGATCATCCGCGGCCACGCTTCACGGGCCTCGGCCCGCCGCCGTTCCCGCCGGGAGCGGTAGACCGCAAGCGGTGTGGTCGCCGCGAACAGGCCCGCCGCGATCGGCGGGAGGGCGCCGCCGAAGACCGCAAACGCGGCCGCTGCCCCGGACATTCCCACCGCGGCGCTGGCGGCGACGAAGTCGCGCGGCCGCACGTCGCCAAGGCCGGCCTGGGACAACC
>JACDEA010000499.1 GCA_013816725.1 Actinomycetota bacterium | reverse complement strand
GCGCCCGAGAACCGGCACCTTCGCGCCCAGACCATGGCTTTCATGAGGTGAAATGGCGGCGTGCTCGTGGGGACGACGCTGCCGCAGTTCAATGCCGACGCCGAGGCGGCCATTGTCGCGGCTGTGCGGGCCGAGGAGCTGGGCCTCGACGGCGTGTTCGTGTTCGACCACCTCTGGCCCATCGGCCGCCCCGACGGCGACGTCCTCGAGTGCTTCACCTTGCTCGGCGCGCTGGCCCAGGAGACGGCCCGGATCCGCCTCGGACCCCTCGTCGCTCGTGTCGGCCTGCTCCCCGACGCCGTCCTGATCCACACGCTGATGTCGCTGCACCGCATGCTGGGCGACCGGCTGATCGCCGGAGTGGGGGCGGGCGACCGCCTCAGCGCGGCCGAGAACCTGGCCTACGGCGT
The DNA here is from genome assembly GCA_013816725.1 of Actinomycetota bacterium. Taxonomy (GTDB): domain Bacteria; phylum Actinomycetota; class Acidimicrobiia; order Acidimicrobiales; family JACDEA01; genus JACDEA01. Next base: position 1,652 of record JACDEA010000499.1, on the reverse strand, counting down.
GGCCTACCCACCCGTGGCCGACCGGATCCGGGCCGTCGACGTCGTCTGCCGTCAACTGCGGGTCGCCGGCGTCGAGACGTGGATCGGCGGACGCTCGGCCGCCATCCGCGCTGTCGCCGCCGCCGCCGCCGACGCGCTCAACGTGTGGGCGGCGACCGACGCCGAGGTGGCGGCCGAAGGGGCCGACGTGCCCCGGATCACCTGGGGAGGCCAGGTCGACCTCACGGTCATGGACAGCGCTGCGCTGGCCGAGCGGCTGCGCTCCATCGAGACCGCCGGCGCCGACTTCGCGGTGTGCGCGCCCATCAACACACCGTGGCCCGCCGCGCTGGAAATGCTGGCCAGAGCCCGCGATGCCGTTCACTAACCTTGCGTGATGGAGTTCCGCCGGATCACGGGCCTGCCGCCGTACGTCCTGGGCATCATCAACGCGCTCAAGAACGACGCCCGCCGCGACGGCGTGGACGTGGTCGACCTCGGGTTCGGCAACCCCGACATCCCGTCGCCCGATGTCGCGGTCGAGAAGCTGGCGGAAGCGGTCCACAACCCCCGCAACCACCGGTACTCGCAGAGCATCGGCATCCCCAACCTGCGCAAGGCCGTCGCTGACCGCTACCTGACTAAATGGGGCGTCGAACTCGACCCCGAGACCGAGATCATCACGACCATCGGCGCCAAGGAGGGGCTTTCGCACCTGATGTGGGTACTGCTCGGCCCCGGCGACAGCGCGTTCGTGCCCTCGCCGTCGTACCCGATCCACATCTGGGCGCCGCTGTTCGCCGGCGCGGACGTGCGGCACATCCGGCTCGGGCCGGGACAGAACTTCTTCGAGAACCTGCTCGAGGCGTGGCAGGACCAGTGGCCCAAGCCGCGTGTGATCATCCTCTCGTTCCCGCACAACCCCACAACCGCGTGCGTCGACCTGGCCTGGATGCAACAGATCGTCGACTTCGCGCGCGAACACGAGATCGTCCTCGTGCATGACTTCGCCTACTCCGACACCTCGTTCGACGGCTACCAGCCGCCGTCGATCCTCCAGGTCCCCGGAGCCAAGGACGTCGCCGTCGAGTTGTTCACGCTGACCAAGTCGTTCTCCATGGCCGGCTGGCGGGTCGGCTTCCTGTCGGGCAACGCCGAGATCGTCGGCGCTCTGGCCAAGCTCAAGAGCTACCTCGACTACGGCACGTTCCAGCCCATCCAGATCGCGGCCACCGTCGCCCTCAACGAGGCGCCGGAGTACCCGAAGCAGGTCAACGAGATCTACCAGAGCCGGCGTGACGCGCTCATCGACGGCCTGGGCCGCATCGGCTGGGAGATCGAGAAGCCAATGGGGACGATGTTCGTGTGGGCGCCCATCCCCGAGGCCTACTGCGACATGAACTCACTGGAGTTCGCCGAGTTCCTCGTCAAGGAAGCTGCGGTGGCGACCTCACCCGGTGCCGGGTTCGGCCCGGGCGGTGAGGGCCACGTGCGGTTCGCGCTCATCGAGAACGAGCAGCGCATCGGTCAGGCGGTCAGGAACCTTCGCCGCGTTCTGACCAAGCTGTAGCGAGCTCCTCCCGATTCTTTACGGCGCTGGGACCGGGGCGCCCACGAGACCGTCGAGGCAGAACGCAACGCACGCGTCGGCGACCAGCTCCGGCGCCTCGCCC
>JACDEA010000069.1 GCA_013816725.1 Actinomycetota bacterium | reverse complement strand
CACCACGATGATGACGAGGTACGTGAACGCCAACGCGTTGGCGAAGCGTCCGTTCACCTCGTCACCCATGTAGTCGCGGTCGTTGGCGATCACGAGGATGGGGAAGTACGTGAGCGGCAGCGCGGCGGCGGACAGCACGATCGAGTACTCGGTGACCTTGACCGGGTCGACGCCGCTGATGGCGAACAGCATGCCGGCAGCAATGGACAACAGGACCACGAGGTGGAAGCGCGGCGCGTCGGCCGGCTTGACGAACTTGCCCCACTGCCAGCCCAGGTACTGCGAGACCGTGTAGCCGGCCGACAGCGCGGTCTCCAACGCGGCACCGAACGTGGCCGCGAAGATCCCGAGCAGCAGCACGGCGAGGCCGAGCCGCCCGAGCACCGCCGCCGTCGGCAGTGCGACCTGCGCCAGCGACCCGACCGAGATGTCGCGCGGCGCCAGGATCAACGATGCGCCGACCATCAACGCGATCGACAACACCCCGCCCAGCGGGAAGCCGATAAAGACGTTGGCGCGCTCGAGGGCGAGGTCGGACTTGTCCCAGTCCTCCTCGACTGCACCCGACGAAAAGAAGAACACCTCATACGGCGTCATGGCCGCGCCGAACAACGCGATCCCGTAGTAGGCGTACGAGAAGATCGTCTCCTTGGAACCGATCGACGGATGGCTGGCGCCGTGGAGGACCTGGCCCCAGTCCGGCCCGATCCGGACTACGGCGAACAAGGTGACGATCAGCGACAGGCCCATGAGCCCGAACAGGTTCTCCATCTTCTCGAACGGCAGGCGCCAGATGACCACCCACACGAGGAACGCGGCGACCGGGAGCAGGAACAAGTAGTTCACGCTGGTCGCCAGCGACACTGCGATCGCGACACCGGCGAGCTCGGCGGTGAGCGTCAGGAAGTTGATGAAGAACGACGCCAGGAGGTTGGCCAGGCCGGCGCCGGGCCCGAGGCGTTCGCGCACGAGGTCGAACACCGCCCGGCCCGACACCGCGGCCACCCGGCCGGCCATCTCGGCGTACACGCAGATGCCGACGACACCGACGACGACGACCCACGCCAACGCCAGCTTGAAGCGGGCACCGACGGCGACGTTGGCGACGAGGTCGCCTATGTCGACGAAACCGCCGATGGCGGTGAGCACGCCGAGCATGATCTTGAACGCCTTGCTCACGTATGCCCGCGCTCACTCATGGCTGGCGACGAAGTCGTCGAGGTGGGCGGCGTCGGCCTCCAGGGGCCGGGCGATTTCCGCCAGGTGAGCGATGTCGCCCCGTCGCGCCGCGACGCGGAGGTCCGACAGATGGTCCTCGGCCGCGGCCAGCAGCCCGCGCAGCTCGGCCCGCAACGTGTCGGCCTCGGCGCTCGGAGGCTGGATCGAGCCGAACGTGCCGTCGAGGCCGGCCAGCGCGTCCTCGGACTCCCCCAGGGCCTGGCTCACGTACGGGCCGAACAGCCGGTGCCGCGAGGCGGCGTCGCTCACGAGTTGGGCATTGCGCACGGCCGACAGGGCCGATTCGGCCGTCGTCTTGGCCTTGCCCTCGTACTTGCCGAAGGTGCGCGCCGGCCCTACCGGATGGGGGACACACGCGGTCATGACGACCGCGAGTGCTGCGGCGGCGGCGCCTCGCATCCCTCAGCGTTACCCGGCCGCCGATTACCCCCAAACCGCGACGATGGGGTAGGAAGGGTCCCAGACGCGACGACTCGGAGGACCTCTCGTGCCCAGCCCTTCCCACCGCCTGCTCGGCGCCGCCACGATCATGACCGCGCTCCTGCTGGCCGCCTGCGGTGGCGACAGCCAGCGGGTGGGTTCGGACCGGACCACGCCGCCCACGTCGTCGGCGTCGGTCACCACGGCGGCCGGTGAGGCGACGTCGACGTCGACCGGCATGCACGACCACGGCGGAACGAAGAGCATCAAGATCACGGCCAAGAACGTCGCCTTCTCGCCGGCCAAGGTGCCGATCCCGGTGAGCCAAGAAGTGGAGGTCGTGTTCGACAACCGCGATGCGTCGGTGCCTCACAACATCCACTTCAAGACGCCGACCGAAGTGAAGACCGACGTCAAGGAAGGCAAAACGGACGGCTCGGAGCAGAAGGTCAAGCTGACGGTCGATACCGCCGGCACCTACGAGTTCGTCTGCGACGTGCACCCCACGATGAAGGGCGAGCTGACCGCGTCCTGAACCGGGTCGGGTCTGCTCCGGCTAGCTTCGGCGCCATGGGCCAGCAAATAGGGATGGTCGAGTACCTCGTGCTCGACGACGGAGCACCGCACCTCCGGGCCAACGCCTGCACCGAGTGCGGCGCGTTGTACTTCGACCGCCGCAACGCCTGCGCCAAGTGCGGCAAGCGCGCCTTCGCGGCCAAGAAGCTGAGGGACACCGGAACGCTCCGCGCCTTCACGATCGTGCACCGTGCAGCGCCCGGGGTCCCGACGCCGTACGCGTCGGCCGTCGTCGACCTCGACGGCGGCGGCGTCGTCAAGGCCAACCTGGTCGACGTCGATCCCGGCGCGCCGGAGAAGATCGAGTTGGGCATGCCATTGCGCATGACCACGTTCGTTGTCGGTACCGACGACGACGGCACCGAGGCCGTCGCCTTCGGCTATCAGCCCGCCTAAAGCGCGAAGGAGCGATCAAATGGCTGAGTCAGTGTGGGTCCTGGGTGCGTCGATGACGAAGTTCGGGCGCTATCCCGACAAGGACCTGATCGACCTGGCGTCGGAGGCGGCGATGGACGCGCTCGACGACGGCGGCGTCGGCATCCACGACATGCAGGTGATGGCGTCGGGGAACCTGGCCGAGGCCGGCGCCGGCGTGGGCCAGCGGATCCAGAAGCAGATCGGCCAGACCGGCATCCCGGTGTTCAACGTGGCCAACGCCTGCGCCACCGGCGCCACTGCGGTGCGCGCCGTCTACCTGTCGATCGCCGCCGGCGAGGCCGACATGGGCCTGGCCGTCGGCTCCGAGCAGATGGGCAAGCAGGGCCTGCTGGGCGGCGCGCGACGCGCCCGCAACGACGACAAGCACGTGTTCGAGCGCAGCGGCCGCTACGGCGCGGTGATCGGCACCGAGGGGCGGCTTGGCACCGGGCTGATGCCCGGCGTGTTCGCGCAGGCCGGCATGGAGTACGCCCGCAACAACGACGGCGTCGGGTTCGAGCAGTTCGCCAAGGTGGCCGAGAAGAACCACGCGCACAGTGAGCTGAACCCGCTGGCGCAGTACCAGAAGCCGTTCAGCCTCGAAGAGGTAATGAACGCCGAGATGATCAGCTACCCCAACACGGTGTTGATGTGCTGCCCGACGGGCGACGGAGCCGCCGCCGCCGTGCTCGTGTCCGAGAGCAAGCTCAAGACGCTCGACCCCGATCAGCGCCGGCGGGCGGTCAAGATCTCGGCGTCGGTTCTCACCAGCGATCCGTGGACCGAGAGCGACCAGGTGCAGCCCGACGTCAACACGCTCACGCGCAACGCGGCCGACGAGGCCTACGCCAAGGCCGGCGTCGACCCGCGTGACCTCGATCTCGTCGAACTGCACGACTGCTTCGCCACCGCCGAGCTGCTGCACTACGACAACCTGCGCCTGTGCGAGCCCGGCGGCGCCGGCGAGTTCATCGACCGGCGGGGCCCGTGGCGCGACGGCGAGATTCCGGTGAACGTGAGCGGCGGGCTCATCTCCAAAGGCCACCCGCTGGGCGCCACCGGCGTGGCCAACATCTACGAGGTCGCCACGCACCTCCGCGGCGAAGCCGGCGATCGCCAGATCCCCGACGCCAAGGTCGGGATGACCCACGTCATCGGGCTGGGCTCGGCCTGCGCCATTCACATTCTCGAAAAGGCTGCCGTCTGATCGACGAGGCAACGGTCTCGTATCCGGGCGCGCGGCGCCCGGACCGGACACGCACGGTCGACAGCCACGGGCTGTCGATCGCAACCTACGAGTGGGGCGCCGAAGGCGGTCCGCCGCTCCTGCTGGCCCACGGCGGTTTCGACTTCGCCGGCACGTTCGACGTGTTCGCGCCGCTCCTCGCCGACGCCGGATGGCGCGTGGTCGCGTGGGACCACCGCGGGTGCGGCGATTCCGCGCACGCCGCGCTGTACTCGTGGTCGGCCGACGTGCGCGACGCGCTGGCGGTCCTCGACACCGTCGCCGACCGACCCATCCCGTTCATCGGCCATTCGAAGGGCGGCGGCCTCATGCTGCAGTTGGCCGAGTCGTGCCCGCACCGCATCAGCAAGCTCGTCCTCATCGACGGCCTGCCGTCGCCGCTGGCCCACCCCGACATCGCCGATCACGAGCGCACGCGCCTGTTGGCCCGCGAGATCAGCGGTTGGCTCGACCACCGGCGGCGCGTCGCCGGGAACGAACGCAAGCCCGACACCCTCGACGGCTTGGCGGCGCGACGTCGACGCATGAACCCACGGCTGTCGATGGAGTGGTTGCGGTACCTCGTCACCGTCGGCGGCCGCCATGACGCCGACGGGTGGCGCTGGAAGATCGACCCGGCCATGCGCCCCGGCGGGTTCGGGCCGTGGCGGCCGAGCTGGGCCCTCGAGCGCCTCCCCGGGCTGGCGACGCCGATGCTCGGCCTCATGGGCACGCAACCCGAGCCGATGGGGTGGGGAGCGACGCCCGAGATGATCGAGCCGTACCTGCCCACCGGCGCGCGGGTCGTCCCCTTCGCCGACACCGGCCACTTCATCCATATCGAACAGCCCGAGCGGGTGGCCGAGCTGACCCTCGAGTTCCTGGCGTGACCATCGATCTCGTTCACGGTCGCATCACGCTCGGCTTGCATGAGTTGCGCGCCGGGCCCGACGGCACGCCGCTGTTGCTCCTGCACGGGCTGGGCGAGCGCACGCCGGCCGGCGTTCCCGACGCAGTGTCGACCTGGGGCGGGCCGGTGTACGGGCTCGACTTCACCGGCCACGGCGACTCGACGGTTCCCGCCGGCGGCGGGTACTACGCCGAGGTGTTGATGGGCGACGTCGACGCCGCGCTCGCGCACCTCGGGCCCGCCGCGCTGTACGGCAGGGGCCTCGGGGCCTACGTCGCCCTCCTCGTCACCGGCGCACGGGCCGACGTCGTGCGGGGCACGATCCTCGGCGACGGGCCCGGCCTGGCCGGCGGCGGCACCACGCCGGGATCACCGTTCATCGTCCTGCCCGCCCCCGCCAAGGTCGTGCCGCCCGATCCGTTCGCGCTCGTCGAGCTGGCGTCCGACGTGCGCCCGCCCGACTACGCCACCGCGTTCGCCCGCCAAGCAACTCAAGCGTCAGAACTGGCTGAGCCGCTCGCCGTCGTCGCCCGCGGCCGCCCCGACTGGCTGGCCGCCGTCACCGCCGAGCCTGGCGTCCGCACCTGCACGCTCGACCAGGCCCTCGCCCTCTACTCCTGAGCGTTCTTCGAGCTTTGCCCGCGCACGGCAAGGTCAAAGCTCCAAAGTACGGGGAAGGGGCGCGCGGTGGACGACGGTGAGGTGGCGGGTGGGGCGGGTGAGGGCGACGTAGAGGAGGCGTAGGCCGCGCGGCGCGTCCTCGGCGATGGCCGCCGGTTCGACAACGACGACGGCGTCGAACTCGAGGCCTTTGACACCCGGCGCCGCGTGGACGGTGATGGCCTCGCCCAACGCATCTTCACCGACGAGCCGGCCGGAACCCTCGCCGCTGTGGGCCAGGGCTCGGGTCAGGTCGCCAACCATCGACGTCGCCGCGATGACCGCGACGGTGCCGTGCTCCGCGCTGAGCCGGCGCGCTTCGGCCACGGCGGCGGCTGCGAGGTCGTCGGCCGCGATGACGAGCGGTTCGGTGCGGCCGCGCCGGACCGACTCCGTCGGGCGCACCTGCGGCGCCGCCTCGGGCAGCAGCCGGGCCGCGTAGTCGATCACCTGCGCGGGCGACCGGTAGCCCATGTGCAGCTCCTGGGTACGAGAGCCGGCGGGCGTCGGCAGGTGGGCGAACGCCTCGTCCCAGCTGTCGATGGCCCACACCCCGATGCCCTGGGCCACGTCGCCCAGGATCGTCATTGAGCCCGACGGGCAGCGTCGGGCGAGCATCCGCAGCTGCATGGGCGACAGGTCCTGCGCCTCGTCGACGACGATGTGCCCGTAGGTCCGGCCGGGGCCGTGGAGAAGCGCCTCGGCCTCATCGAGCAGCGGCAGGTCGCCCTCGGCCCACCCCCGCGACGCTGTCCGTCCGGTCGCACCGCGGACCAGCGCCGCCGCCGTCACCGACGGCCACAAGCGGTCCAGCGCGGCCACGAATGCGCGGTCGCGTCGAAGGAGCGAACCGAACGCATGCGGGTCATCAGCGGTCGAGCGATCGAACATCGCCTTCACCAGCAACTCGCGCAGCGTCGACCGACCGCTGGCATAGGGCATGCGCCGGGTGGCCACCTGCGCGCCGAGGCCGTTGGCTTCATCGGCGCCCAGCCGCACGGTGCGCACGCCGGCCCGCGCGTCGATGTCGACGTCAAGGCTGCGCCGCTTGGCCGCCAACGCGTCGCGCAACACCGCCGCCATCGATGCGTCGCCTTTCGCCCGCAGCACGTCGGACGGGTCGACCGCGGTGACCCGCACCCGCGGGACGAGGTCGGCCATCGTCACCTGCAGGACCGCCTCCTCGCCCAGCGAGGGGAGCACGTGCTCGATGTACCGGAGGAACGTGCGGTTCGGACCGACGACAAGGACCCCGGTACGAGCCAGGGCGTCGTTCCCGTACAGCAGGTAGGCGGCCCGGTGCAGGCCGACGGCCGTTTTGCCGGTTCCCGGCCCGCCCTGCACGGCAAGCACGCCGGACTGCGGCGAGCGGATCACCTCGTCCTGTTCGACCTGGATGGTCGAGACGATGTCGAGCATCTCGCCGGTGCGGCTGCGTTCCAGCTCGACGAGTAACGCATCGAGGCCGCGCACGCGCGGCTGGTCGCCGTCGACCGCCGACTCGTCGAACACGTCGTCGGCCATGGACAGCAGCGTCTGCGCGTCGGCGACGAACTGGCGACGGCGTACGAGGTCCATCGGGTCGGCCGCGCTGGCTCGGTAGTAAGGCACGGCTACCGGCGCCCGCCATTCGACGACGACAGGGTCGGCGTTGCCGTCCTCGACGTGGCGGCGACCGACGTACCAGACCTCTCCCGCGGCTTCGTCGATGCGCCCGAACACCAGGGGGCGCAACCCGATGTCCATCGACGCCAGCCGTCGGGCGATGGCCATTTCCAGGTCCTTCTGGGTGACCTCGTCGGCCGCGTTGATCTCGAGTGCCCGCGTGCGCTCGCGCATGGCGTCGAGACACTCGTAGGCGTAGGTGACCAGTTCTTGTTCCTTGGCCAGCTCGTCGTGGGCCACGCCCTCCCCTTCGCTCGTGCACCGACCCGCGCAAAGAACCCCCGACGCGCAGCGCGACGGGGGTGAAGTGCGGGAGGCGAACTCTAACGAACGCCCGCTAGCCGGGGCGGCGGATTAACGGCTCGGCGGCCACGCCGGCGGCGACGGGCGCCAACTCCTCGACCGGCAGCGGCTCGAAGGCCTCGGCCGCGGCCAGAACGCGGGGCAGCAAATCGACGTCGCCCGCTGTGCAGAACACCTGCACGCCGGGCACCGACAGCGTGAAACGCACCGATGTCTCGATGTTGGCGTCGTCGGTGTACGGCTCGTACCAGGTAGTGGCATGGTGATCGGCGCCGGCCGGCCACGGTCGGCGGGCGACGGCCTTGATGGCCATCACGCCGATGTCGCGATCGGCGCACGTGGCCAGCAGCGCTTCGGCGTCGGCTCGGTAACCGTCGTCGGCCCACAGCCGTCGGTTCACGGGAAACATCACCGTGTCGAGGTCGTACCGGCGCAGCGCTTCGAGGTGCGACGCGGGAACGGTGACGTCGTGACCGGTAATCCCGACGTACTTGCACAGCCCCTCGTCACGCGCCTGCATGATGGCGGCTACGGCGTCGGCCCGGGCGTCGAGCTCCTCGACGTCGCACACCGCGTGCAGCTGGTAGAGGTCGAAGCTGTCGCAGCCGAGCAACGACAGCGAGTTCTCGAGTTGGGCGCGCACGCCATCACGGTTGCGGCGTGTGGTCTTGCACCCGATGAACAGGCGGTGGCGAACGGCGGGGATCAGCGGGCCCAGCGCCGCCTCGGCCGCGCCGTACTGGGGCGCGATGTCGAGGTGGTTCACCCCGGCGGCCAAGGCCGCGTCCAAGGCCGGCGCCGCCTCGCCGGTCTCGCTGTTCCAGAACGCGGCGGCGCCGAGGACGGCCACCGCTGACTCGTGGCCCGTCCGTCCGAGTCGCCGGGAGATCACGCCAGCCCGTACTCCTTGGCCCAGTCCTTGGCGACCTCGGCCGGATCGGCCTTCGCGTCGCTGACCTTCTTGTTGAGGTCCTTCAGCTCGTCGAGGCTGAGCTTGTCCGACACCGCGTTCAGGGCCGATTTGATGTCGTTGGTGAGCTTGGCGGTGCGGACCACCGGCACCAGGTTCTCGGCCGGCTGGAGGTGCTGGTCGTCGTCGAGCGCGACCGCACCGTCGGGCAGCGAGCTGGAGAAGAGCAGCGCGACCTGCACGTTGCCATCTGTG
>JACDEA010000498.1 GCA_013816725.1 Actinomycetota bacterium | reverse complement strand
CGCTGGAGCTGGGCGCCCTCGATGCCGTGGGAGCCGACGACAACGTCGCCATCACCTTTGTGGCCACGCCGGTCGCCGCGGTGGTCGGCGCGGCCACGAGGGCGTTGGCCGGCGGCGGGGTCGTCACCGACGTCGGGAGCGTGAAGACGGGCATCGTCAACACGGTGAACTCGGTTCGTTTCGTCGGCGGGCACCCCATGGCCGGTTCCGAACAAGAAGGCGTCGACGGCGCGTCGGCCGACCTTTTTGTCGGCGCGACGTGGGTGCTGACACCGACGCTTGAGACCGACGCCGACGCTTACGCCGCGGTGCGCACCGTGATCTCGTCGTTGGGCGCCGACGTCATCGCCCTTCCCCCTGAACGCCACGACGCGTTGGTGGCGCTCGTCTCTCACGTTCCCCATCTCACCGCCGCGGCGTTGATGGCGCTGGCCGCGCAGGGTGCAGAGGAGCACGCCACCGTGCTGCGTCTGGCCGCCGGGGGCTTCCGGGACATGACCCGCATCGCCGCCGGCCATCCGGGCATCTGGCCCGACATCTGCAGCGAGAACCGGGACGCGATCGTTGCCGTGCTCGATCAGCTCATCGACGCGCTGAGTGCCATGAAGAACATCGTGGATCGAGCCGACCGGGGCGCCCTGCTCGCCACGCTGGAGACGGCGCGGGCGGCGCGCGTGAACCTGCCCGCCACGGTGGGCCGGGCCGAGGAACTGGCCGAAGTGCGCGTGCCGGTACCCGACCGCCCCGGTGTGATCGCGGAGGTCACCACGCTGGCCGGCGAGATGAGCGTCAACATCGTGGACCTCGAGATCGCCCACTCGGCCGAGGGCGAGCGGGGCGTGTTGCTGCTCGTCGTCGACAACCATGCCGCCGCCGCGCTCACCGACGCGCTGGCCGCCCGCGGATACCACCCGTCGGCCCGCTCACTAGCGCCATGACGAGCTTCGATGTGCAGGGCGGCGGGCCGGTCCGTGGCACGTTCCGTGTACCCGGCGACAAGTCGATCTCACATCGCGCCTTGTTGCTGGCTGCACAGGCGCACGGCACCTCGCGCATACGCGGGTTGTCGAACGGCGAGGACGTGCGGCGTACTGCCGCGATCGTGCAGGCCATGGGGGCGGTGATCGAGGGCGAACAGATCACCGGCGGGGCGCTCCATGAGCCCGACCACGTCCTCGACGTCGGCAACTCGGGAACGACGATCAGGCTGCTGGCCGGGTACTGCGCCGCCTTGCCTTGGCTCACCGTGCTGCAAGGCGACGCGTCGATCGCCGCCCGCCCCATGGATCGCGTCGCCGAACCGTTGCGCTCGATGGGCGCCCGCATCGACGGGCGGGCTGATGGCCGGCTCACGCCCCTCGTTATTAGGGGTGGCGGACTGCACGGCATCGAGTATTCGCCACCCATGGCCAGCGCGCAGGTGAAGTCGGCCCTACTGCTGGCCGGGTTGGGCGCCGACGGCGAGACCGTCGTGCGAGAGCGGGTCGCGACCCGCGCCCACACTGAGGAGATGCTGGCAATGGCCGGCGCCGACGTTCGGGTGGACGACGGCGGCCGCACGATCCGCGTGCGCCGGTCCCGGCTCCAGCCGTTCGAATTGCGCGTGCCCGGTGACCCCTCGCAAGCCGCGTTCTGGGCCGTGGCCGGCTTGGTCGTCGCCGGCAGCGACCTGGCCGTCGAAAACATCTACGCGGGACCGGCCCGAACGGGCTTCGTCGACGTTCTCCGCCGCATGGGCGGCGCAGTCGAGCTCGAGCCCACCGGCGTCGCCACACATGAAGCGCGCCTGCGCAGTCGCGCCTCGACCTTGCAGGGCACGACAATCGACGGGAATGAAATCCCGAGCCTCGACGAGGTGCCGGTACTGGCCGTGGCCGCCGCGCTGGCGGCGGGCGAGACCGTCATCCACAACGCGGCCGAGCTGCGGGTCAAGGAGAGCGATCGGATCAAGACCGTGACCGAGGGCCTGTCGCGAATGGGCGCCGACATCGAAGCGACGAGTGACGGGATGGTGATCCGCGGCCCGGCCCGGCTCGTCGGCGCCACCGTCGACAGCTACGGCGACCACCGCGT
>JACDEA010000497.1 GCA_013816725.1 Actinomycetota bacterium | reverse complement strand
GGTCGGGCCGGCGATGCCGACAATCAGCGCCAAAAGCGCGGTCGTGGCCAGCGTGAAGGGCGGGTCGGCCAGCGCCGCCACCGCCAGCGAGCCGGCCACCACCGTGGCCACGCCCGCGGCCGGACCCTCCCAGTAGTTGTCGGCGCCGGTGCCCACTACGTACGCGGCGGCGTCGTATCCGGCGATGAGACCGAGGATCGACAACACCTCGGCCAACCCGCCGACGCGCGCGACGATCGGCGCCGCGACGCTTATGGAAAGGAACCACAGCACCACCGCGACGCGGTACGCGGACTGTCGCCGGGCCAGCGACACGAGCGCAAGCACCGCGGTCGCGACCAGCCAACCGGTTAGCCACCACGTGCCCACGATCGCCGCGGCGAAGGCGGTAATCGACCAGGCCGCGCCGAGGCGGCCCCGGGGAACGCGCGCTATTCGGTCACCTCGGCCAGGCCGTTGCTGATCACGAGGTCGCCCGCGCTGTGGGCCTCGAACGGGAACACGCCGGGTTTCGCGCCGCGATAAACGGTGGTCACCACGTCGTTGCCGGGAAACACGTTCTTGGCAAAACGCACTGCGAGCCGCCTGAGGCGAGCGGGGTCGGAGTCCGCCGCGAGCTTGAGCACGGCCTGGCTCGTCATGGCCATCGTGCAGAGGCCGTGGGCGATGATGCCGGGCAAGCCGACCTGCTTGGCGAACGCGTCGTCGACGTGGATCGGCATCTGATCACCCGAGGCGTCGCGATAGCGGAACGTCTGATCATCGTCGACGTGAACCGAGAACTCGCCGACGGGATTGACGCGGGCCTCGTCGGCGAAGGTATGGCCGGGCTTGTCGGGGCCGCCGTTGTCGCCGTCGGCCATGCCGCGGATGAACAGCGTGATGTATTGCTCGACGATGGGGTCGCCGCTGGCGGCGTCAACGCTGCGGGTGCGAACGGTGAAGCGGGTGCCGCTGCTCGCGACCTTCACGGCGTACGCCTCAGCGGACGTGCGCAGCTTGGTACCCGGCACCAGCGGCTGGGTGAAGTGCATGTCCTGCTCGCCATGCACGACCATCATCAGCGCCTCGGGTGGCACCACGTCGCCCACGGCCAGGCCCATGGCGGCCCAGGCCGGCACCACCGCGAACACCGGTGGCGCGCACTTGCCCGACGTATAGGCCGGGTTGTCGTCGTTGGTCGCCGCCGCGTACGCCTTGGCCCGGTCGCCGTCGATGTCTCCGGTGAGTTCCGCGTACGTGGTCCCAAGCTTGTCGATGGGTAGCGCCATGGGCCGGAAAAGTAGCGTGAACGCCGTGGCGAAGAGACTTCTGCTCGTGCGTCACGGCGAATCGGTCTGGAACGCCGAAGGACGGTGGCAGGGCAGCGCCGACCCGCCGTTGAGCGATGCGGGGCGGGCCCAGGCCGCCGCGTTGGCCGAGTTCATCCGCGACGAGGGCATCGACCACATCGTCACGTCGGACCTCGATCGGGCCCACGAAACGGCGCGCATCGTGGCCGCCGCGCTCGGCGTGCCCGTCGGAGTAATGGAGGACCGGCTACGCGAGCGCGACGTCGGCGAGATCAGCGGGCTCACGCGGGCCGAGATCGAAGCGAAGTTCCCGGGCCTGCTCGAAAAGTGGCGAACGGGCGAGCTCACGAAGATGCCGGGCGGCGAAGACGACATCACCCCGCGGGTGTCGGCCGCGATCGAAGCACTCGCGTCTGCGCCCGACGGCTCAGTCGTGCTGGTTGTTACCCACGGCGGGGTGATCGGCGCGATCGACCGCTGGCTCGGCACCGAGTACCGGCGGGTGGGGAACGTGCAGGGCCGGTGGTTAACCGTCGACGACGACGGGCGGATCGCCTTCGACGCGCACTTCGGCGTTAGCGACCTCGACGACACCACCGCTGTAGTTCTGTAATTTCCCGGGCGTTCGTCTGCTCCGTATGACGGGGTTGATTATTTCGTTCACGATCTGCTCGCACAGTTCGGCGCTGAACAGGTCGGTGGCGTGGCCGCCGTCGCGCCACCACAACTGGCCGGTCGGCCCCGCCGCGCTCTTCATGGCCTCGACCTGGTCGACGCCGAAGTAC
>JACDEA010000068.1 GCA_013816725.1 Actinomycetota bacterium | reverse complement strand
GCCGTAGGTTGGTCGCCGCCAGACCGCACGTCCGTCGTGTTTCCGCTACCCGCTGCGCTGGCCGAGCCAAGCGACGAGTTCGTGGGACGCGACGATGCGCTGGCCGCCTTGCGAACGGCGGCGGAGCGGGCCGCGGCCGGACCGTGCCAGGCGGTGTTCGTCGCCGGCGAACCGGGGATCGGCAAGACGCGACTGGCCGCCACGTACGCCCGCGCCGCCCACCGGGCCGGCGCCGCGGTGTTCTTCGGCCGCTGCGACGAGGACCTCGGCCTGGCGTACCAGCCATTCGTCGACATCACCGGTCAGATCGCCGCAGGGGCCACGCCCGAGCAGTTCGTCGCGCTGGGCGGCCACCGGGCGGGCGAGCTGCGGCGCCTGTTGCCCGCAGGCGCCACGTGGGACGCGCTCCCCGACCCGATGCGTGCGGAACCCGAAACCGAGCGCCACCTGCTGTTCGAGGCCGTCGCCGAACTGCTCGCCGGCGTCGCATCGCGTGCACCGGTCGTCCTCGTGGTCGACGACGTGCATTGGGCGACCGAGCCGACCCTGCGCCTGTTGCGCCATATCGTGCGCAGTCCGTTGTCCATGAACGTCGTGATCGTCGTTACGTATCGCGACACCGACGTCGATCGCACCCATCCGCTCTCCGCCATGCTGGCCGACTTCCGCCGCGAGGCCAACGTGGAACGGATCGCGCTCGACGGGCTCGATGCCTCGGAGACGCTGGCCCTGCTCGTCGCCGCCGCCGGTGACGTCGAGGTCGATCCACGGGCCGTCGCGTTCGCGGAACTGCTGACGTCGCTCACCGCCGGTAACCCGTTCTTCTTGAATGAGGTCGTCGCCCACTTGGTGGAGACGGGGCGCATCGTCGTCGACGGCGGCCAATGGACGACCAAGGGCGGCATCGGCATCGACGAGTTGGGGCTGCCTGAGGGAATCCGCGACGTTGTGACCTCGCGCCTGGCCCGGCTGCCGAAGGCGGCCAACCACGTGCTTTCGGTGGCCAGCGTCTTCGGCACGAGTGCGCCGTATCCGGCCCTCGAAGCGGCGTGCGATCTCGATGCCGACGCTGTCCTCGACGCGGTGGACGCCGCGGTCGCTGCCGGCATGGTCCACGAAGTCGGCGACGCGCTCGCGTTCACCCACGCGATCGTTCGTCAGACCGCCTACTCCGAGCTGTCGGCTGCTCGACGCATGCGGCTGCACGGTCGTATCGCCGCCGCGCTCGAAGCGACCGGTCGGGCCGACGCGCCGGCGCTCGCGCACCACTACTGCATGTCGGCGCTCGACGGTCACCTGGAAGACGCGGCGCGGTGGTCGATCGTGGCGATAGAGGAGGCTCTGGGCCACCTCGCGTTCGAGCACGCCATCGCGCTGGCGGAACGAGCGCTCGGCGTCCTCGAACTGGAGCCGTCGTCGTCGGCCGCCCCCCGCTGCCAGCTCACCGTGCTGCTGGCCAAAGCGCAGGACGGCATGCTCGACGAGACCAGCGCGCGCATCACTGCGCGCCACGCCGCTCACCAGGCGCGCGAACTGGGAGACCTCGACCTGCTGACCCAGGCCGTCCGCGCCCATCCCGCCCTGGTGATCGACATGGTCGACCCTGGCCTCGAGCAGCTCTACGAGGACACCCTCGATGCGCTCGTCGCAGAGGGAGGTCCCCGGTACGCCATCGTCTTCTCCCGGTACGTGGGCTACCGGGCCTGGAGCGTCGGTGCAGGGATGGATGTGCTGGCCGACGCCGAGAAGGCGGTGGAGCTGGCCCGCCCGAGCGGCGACCCCGAGGCGCTGGCCCTCGCGCTGTGGAGCACGCTGTTGGCCCGGTCGGGGTCACCTGACGCCGACGGCCACATCGCGCTGGCCGACGAGTTGCTCGAGTTGGCCGAGCGCCACCATCGACTGGACTGGCGACGCATCGCCATGTCGCACCGGCTCGCGGGGTGTTTCCAATCCGGCCGGTTCGCTGAGTTCCGGGCCGCCGAACAGGCAATCCGCGAGATCGCATCGGCGACGGGCTCGGCCGTCGCCCTCGCGCTGACGAACATCGCCGAGGCCGGCGCCGCGATGCGCGAAGGTCGCTTCGACGACGTAGCCAACGCCACGGTCATCGCCGAGACGGAGCCGGCGCTCTTCTCGGCGTTGGTCGGCACCGTGATGCTGGAGCGGGGACAACTGCCCGCGCTGCGACAACTCGTGATCGCCATGTCGGCGCAGTACCCGCGCATCACGATGTTCCGGTCCGCCCTCTCGGTGATCGAGGCCGAACTCGGCGACGTCGGGGCCGCCGCCGCGATCGTGGCCGAGCTGCGCGCCGACGGATTTTCGGCTGCGCCTCGCAACTGGACGTGGCCGCCCGGCCTTGCCCTGCTCGCCCGAGCGACGGCACGGACCCACGACCGTGGGGCGGCGGCTGCGATCCTCGAGGAGCTCGACTCCTACCGCGGCCAGCTCCTCATCTCGGCCCATTCGGCGATCACCGCCGGCGCCGCCGACCGCTTCCGCGCCAAGCTCCTGCACGTGCTCGGCCGCCTCGACGAGGCCGAGGACGCCTTTACCGATGCCCTCGCGCTGGAGGTACGCCTCGGCGCGCCGCCGCTCGAGGCCCGCACGCGTGTGTGGCACGCGGAGCTCCTCGTCGCCCGCGGCAGTGCCGAGCGCGCCGCCGCCCTCGTCGAACCGGCCCGGCACGTGGCCGAGGCGCTCGGCATGGACGGCCTGGTCGCCGACATCGCCGCCATCGAGTGACCGCCGGTGCAGACGTCACCAGCGTTGCGATCGGGAGACTAGAGGTCGATGGCGTCTTCATCGGCATAGGCCACGGCGGCACCGAGAAAGCGGTACGCCCACTCCTGCGCGAGCTGGCGGTTCTCGCAGAAGACGATGGGGACGTTCGGGTAGCGGACCTGGGCGGAGGCGAGCATCTCCGCGACCATCGACGGTGCGACATAGACGAGGCGGAACACGTCGGCCCACCGGTCCTCCACCACGATCGCCGCGCGCGTTGCCGTAGCCAGTTCGCCGAGGGTGACGAGCAGGCTGCCGTCAACCACGTTGCCGGCCAGCTCGGCCAGCTTCTTGCGCTCGACGACTCCGACGATCTCACCGTCGACCTCAACGGCGTAGTCGCCGACCGTCAGGGCCCGCTTGGCCAGAGTCACCTGCTGGCGCTCGAACTTCCATGCGTACCGCTCGCGGGTGTCGACGGCGATCTCCAGCACACCACCGGCGCTGCGCCGCGTTGGGAGGCGCATGCCGGGCCGCGTCTTGCGCGTCGTCTTCGCCGTCTGCCAGAAGATCCCCTCGCGCCCGCCATTGAGCACGGTGACCACGAACTGCGAGCGGTTCTCCCGGTACCGGTTGAGGACGAGGTCGATAGCGACGCCGCGGCGCACGCACGACCGCACCGGTGTCTCTTCGATGATCTCTGCATCCTCGGGCCACTCGCCGCGGTGGCAGTACACCTTCGCGGTGCGAGGCCAGGTGTCCTTGGCCTTGAGCACGAGCGGTGTCGAGGCGACAGGCACCCACAGCAGGTAGGGCAGGGTCGAGTCCTCGTCCGGGTTGCGGGCTATCCGGAACATCGCGTCCATCTCGTCACCCGGCAACCTACCATATGTCCTACCATATGGTCGTGGCTCGTAGGGAGGTACTGGTGCAACTCGACGACGAGCTCGTCGAGCGGCTGGATCGACTCGCCGAGACCGAAGGTACAAATCGCTCCGAGCTACTTCGCCGCGGCGCGTCAGCGGTGCTCGAAGCGGCCGAGCTGCGCAAGGCCGATCGCTCGCTGCGGGACGCGTATCGCCGCGTGCCCCAGGATCCGGCCCTCGTCGCGAGCGCCCAGCGGCTGGCGGCGCGCACCGCTCCGGAGTGGTAGCACGCGGCGACGTCGTCTGGGCCGATCTCGGCGCGCCGGCCGGCCGCCGGCCGGTCTGCGTGCTCACCCGCGATGCAGCCATCGAGGTGCTCACCGCGCTGACGTGCGCGCCGATCACCCGCACGATCCGCGGTATCAAGTCCGAGGTCCAGGTCGGCCCCGCCGAGGGCCTGCCTGAACCGAGCGTGATCAGCTGCGACAACCTGGTCACCGTTCCGTCGATCGTCCTTGACGCGGCGCCCGTTGGCCGCCTGGATCTCGACGCGCGCGTCCGGCTGGATCGCGCTCTCCGCTACGCGGTCGACATCCAATACTGACGTCGGCCTTGGTTATGCGCCTTCCGGGGAAGGGGATCGAGGCCTATTCCAGCTTCATTCTGTAGATGTTCGTGTCCCGTTGCTTGAAGCCGAGCTTTTGGTACAGGTGGTTGGCGGCCTCGCGTGAAGGGCGCGAGGTGAGGTCGATACTGCGCACGCCCATGGCCGCCGCTCGAACGAGCGCTTCCCGGTTGAGCGCGGTGCCTACGCCGCGATTGCCGGCGGCTCCATCCACGACGACATCCTCGATCCACGCTCGCAATCCCGTCGGGATCCGAAAGGTCACCAAGGTCATCGAGCCCACGATGGCGCCGTCGCTGTCGCGGGCGATGAGGACGACGTTGCCGGGTGCCGACACGACGTCGTGCAGCGTGGCTTCATCTAGCGCGGGGGCCGAACGCGACAACTGCGGGATCAAGCGGTTGAACGCATCGAGCAACTCCGGCGTCGCCTCGGTGACGCGCTCGATGGTGATGTCAGCCAAGCGGGGGGACGGGCTCGGGCGGCGGCGGGCCGACGTAGCGGGCGGACGGCCGGATGATGCGGTTGTCGCCGGCCTGCTCGAGGATGTTGGCGCACCAGCCGATCACGCGGCTCGACGCGAACGTGGGCGTGAACATCTGGCGCGGTAGCCCGGCCAGTTCCATGACGACGCCGGCGTAGTACTCGACGTTTGCGTACAGCTGGCGACCGGGCTTCAGCTCGGCCAGCGTGTCGACGATCGTGCGCTCGACCCGCTTGGCGAACTGCACCAAGCCGCTGTCGGGGCCGATGCGCTCGGCCACGCCCCGCAACATGTTGGAGCGTGGATCGTCGGTCTTGTACACCGGATGGCCGAAGCCCATGATGCGCTCGCCCCGTTCGACCGCGTTGCGGATCCACGCGTCGGCGTTGTCGGGGTGGCCGATGGCGTCGAGCGTGTCGAGGGCTCGGCTCGGCGCGCCGCCGTGGAGCGGGCCGGATAGCGCGCCGATGCCGGCCACGACGGCGGCGCCCAGGTCAGCACCGGTCGAGGCCACGACCCGCGAGGTGAATGTCGACGCGTTGAACCCGTGGTCGATCGTCGAGATGAGGTACTGTTCTATCGCTCGCGCGTTCTCGGGCGTGGGCTCGTCGCCGGTGAGCATGTAGAGGTAGTTCGCCGCGTACGGAAGCTCGGGGTGCGGCATGACGGGCTCGAGACCCTGCCGGAGGCGGTACAGCGCAGTGATGAACGTGGGTACCAGCGCGCTGATGCGCATGGCGTTGCCTCGCAGCGTGGTGCGGTCGACGTCGAGACACGGCTGGAAGCCCTCGGCGGTGGCGGTGAGCGACACAGCGGTGCGCAGCGCGTTCAGCGGCGTGAAGTGGTCGCCGGCGGTGGCGATCTCCGGAAGCACAGTGGCAACGTCGAGCGGGATGTCGCGCAGGGGGCGAATCTCGTCGATGAACGCGTCGCGCTCGGCCGCCGTCGTTGGCAACGCGCCGTCGAACAACAATCGCCACACGTCCTCGAGGGGCCGCTGCTCACACAGGTCGATGGCCGAGTACTGGCGGTAGTGGTAAAAGCCTTCCAGGCCGCGGACATCGCCGATCTCGGTCTCGGTGACGACCACGCCTTTGAGGCCGCGGGGCACGTCGGTGAAGGTCCCCTCTACGGGACGGATCTGCGCGATGCGGACGAGGTCGCGCATCGAGACGATGCCCACGACTTCGTCGCCGGCGACCACGGGCATGTGGCGATAGCCGTGGTCACCGAGGCTCGACCATGCTTCGGCCACCTCGAGGCCGGGCGCGATGCAGTCGGGATCCTCGGTCATCCACTCCGACACTTTGGTTCCCAACGGATCGGCGCCAGCTGCGGCAAACCGGACCAGGTCGCGCTCGGTGAGGATCCCGATGGGGCGCAGACCGTCGACGACGACCACCGATCCCACTTTGCGGTCGGCCATGCGCTTGGCCGCGTCGGCAATCGTTTCCGATGGCCCGGCCGTGACCACCGGCGCGCTCATGACGTCCGCTACTGTGCGGACTTTCGCGCTCATACTCTCCCCCGCTCCACGCTCATAAGTCGGAGTCTACGGGGGCCTCCCGCTCGGGGTCACGGGCCTCGTAATCGCCTTCACGTGTATGACCCCAACTAAGGGGGAAAGTGATGCGATGATCGGTGCGTCAACGCGCCGACGCGGGTGGACGGGAGGTCATCGCATGAGAAGCATCGTCGCCTGGCTGGCGCCAGAGCGGAACCTTGTATGGGTGGCCTCCTCGTTCGGTCACCGATAACCCGTGCCGAGCACGCGCCGGGTATTGACGGAGAACGAGGCCCGGCGCATCGTCGCCGAGCGCTGTCTGCCCGCTACCACTCGCCATTCCAGCATCGGGCTGGAGCTGGAATTCCTGTCGTTCACCGCCGACCGGGGCCGCCCGTCGCTCGACACGCTCGAGTCGCTGGCGGCCACGCCGCTTCCGAGTGGCGGGCGCGTCACCTGCGAGCCCGGCGGCCAGGTCGAGGCGAGTTCGCCACCGCAGCCGACCGCGGCCGAGGCGATCGCCGTGACCGCGCACGACGTCGCCGCGCTCAGGAAGAGGGCGGAGGCCGGCGGCGTCGAGTTGGTCGCGGTCGGTGCGGACCGCTGGCGACCGCCGCAGCGCGTCGTCGACTCCTGCCGCTACCGCGCGATGGAAGCGCACTTCGACGCGATCAACGACGCCGGGCGTCAGATGATGTGCAACACCGCAGCGCTGCAGATCAATATCGACGGCGGGCACGACCGCTGGCGCGTCGCCCACCTCATCGGGCCGGCCATGGTCGCCGCCTTCGCCAACTCGCCCGGCGACGACCGCATGCGCTCGACGCGCGTGGCCAACTGGCTGGCCATGGAGCTGGGGCGGACGCGCGCCGTTACCGGGCCGCTACCCGACGCGTGGATCGACTACGCGTTCGCGGCGCCCGCGCTGGTCGCCCGCAACGACGACGACGGCGAATGCATCGCCATCCCCGAGCCTGCGCCCTTCTTGGAGTGGCTCAACCGCGGCGGAGCGCTCGGGTTCCCGACCGCGGCGGACCTCACGTACCACCTCACGATGTTGTTCCCGCCAGTGCGCCCGCGCCAGTGGATCGAGATCCGGTATCTCGACGCGTTGCCGTCGCCGTGGTGGGAGGTGGCCACGCTCGTCGTTGCCGCCTTGCTCGACGACGCCGTCGTGACCGAGACCACGGCCGCGGTGGCCGGCACCGAAACCCTGTGGGCCGATGCCGCCGCGCACGGTCTCGACGACGTGCGCCTGGCCCGCGCCGCCGACAATTGTTTCGCCTTGGCGCTGGCGTTCACCGGTGACGCCGGCGTGGCCGACTACCTCGAGCGCTACGTCGCCCGCAGGGTGCCGGCGTGGGCCTAGCCGACCTCGTCGCCCGCGAGCTGGACGCGGTCCGCCAGCGGTCGCTGTTGCTCACCGACACGCTGAGCGAAGGCCAGCTGTGCACGCAGGCGTCGCCGCTGATGTCGCCGCTGGTGTGGGACCTCGCTCACGTCGGCAACTACGAGGACCAGTGGCTCGTGCACGCCCTCGGGACCGGAGCCGCAGGCCGCTCGGAACTCGACGACCTCTACGACGCGTTCCGTCACCCGCGGGCGACGCGCTCGGGCCTCGCGCTCCTGCCTCCCGACGGCGCCCGCCGCTACATCGCCGCGGTGCGGGCCCGGGTGCTCGACCTTCTCGACCGCGTCTCTCTCGACGACGACCGTCCGCTTCTCCGCGATGGGTTCGTCTACCGAATGGTCATCCAGCACGAACACCAGCACGACGAAACCATGCTGGCGACGCGCCAGATCATGGCCGCGCCCCCGCTCCTTCTTTCGTCTGCAGGATGTAGCCGCGACTCAGCCGGGGGTGCGTCGTCCAGTCGTGAAGTTGTGGTCCCGGGCGGCCAGGTCACAATCGGCGCCGACGCGGACCCCTGGGCCTATGACAACGAGCGACCGGCGCACGTGGTCGAGGTGGCACCGTTCGCCGTCGACACGGCGTTGGTGACCAACGGTGCCTACATCGATTTTATCGAAGCCGGCGGGTACGACGAACTCCGCTGGTGGAGCGACGACGGCTGGAAGTGGCGCCAGAAGGCCGCGCTCGCGCATCCTGAGTTCTGGCGACACGAGCCGGGAGGCTGGGTCTTGCGGCGATTCGACCGCTGGATCCCAGTCGATCGCGACGAGCCCGTACAACACGTGTGCTGGTACGAGGCCGAGGCGTTCGCCGCGTGGTCGGGCCGCCGCTTGCCCACCGAAGCCGAGTGGGAGTTGGCGGCGGCCGGCGCGTCGGTCGACGGCGCCAACGTCGGCCAGCGCGGCGACGGGCCGATGCCGGCCACCGACGCTGGAATCAGCGCGTGCGGCGTCCGCCAGATGATCGGCGACGCGTGGGAGTGGACCAGCTCGACGTTCGCGCCGTATCCCGGCTTCGCCTCCTTTCCCTATCGCGAGTACTCCGAGGTGTTCTTCGGCG
>JACDEA010000496.1 GCA_013816725.1 Actinomycetota bacterium | reverse complement strand
GGGTAAGGTCCGCCACATGCACAAAGCCGCCGTCCTTCCCGGTCTGAACCAGCCGCTGGAGATCCGCGACGTCGAGATCGAGGCGCCCCGCGCCGGCGAGATCAAAGTGCGCATGGGCGCCTCGGGGGTCTGCCACTCCGACCTCTCCGTGCAGAACGGAACGCTCATGTCGCCCACGCCGATCGTCCTCGGCCACGAGGGCGCCGGCGTCGTGGAGGAGGTCGGCGAGGGCGTCACGTCGATCCAACCCGGCGACCACGTCGTGATCTCCTGGGTCCCCCAATGCGGCGAATGCTTCTACTGCAAGAAGGGCCAGGGCTACTTGTGTTCGGTGGCCGACGTCGCCCTGGCCGGCGGCGGTTTGCTCGACGGCACCACGCGGTTCACCTCCGATGGCGCACCGCTCTATCAGATGGCCGCGTCGGGCACGTTCTCCGAGCTGACGATCATCCCGGCCATCGGCGCCGTGAAGATCCCCGACGACCTCGACATGCGCGTCGCCGCGCTAATCGGGTGCGGCGTGCTCACCGGGGTGGGCGCGGCGATGAACACCGCCGACATCAAGCCCGGTGATTCGGTCGCGGTCGTCGGCTGCGGTGGCGTCGGCCTCAATGTGATTCAGGGCGCCCGCATCAAAGGCGCCACCGAGATCATCGCCGTCGACATGAACGAGACCAAGCTGCAGATGGCCAAGGACTTCGGCGCCACCGCAACCGTCAACGCCAGCCAGGCCGACCCGGTGTCGCAGGTCATGTCGATGACCGAGCAGCGCGGCGCCGACGTGAGCTTCGAGGTGATCGGCCTCCAGCAGACGATCGAGCAGACGATCACGATGACGCGCCGTGGCGGTCAAGCCATCCTCGTCGGCGTTCCCCGGATGGACGTGATGATCACCCTCCCTGCCTTCCTCGGGGTCGTGCTGGCCGAGAAGACCATCAAGGGGTGTTGGTACGGATCGTCCAACGTGCAGCAGGACGTGCCCAAGCTTGTGGACCTCTACAAGTTGGGCGACCTGAAGCTCGACGAGCTGATCTCGCGCACGATCTCACTCGAGGACGTCAACGACGCCTTCGCCGCCATGCAGACCGGCGAGGTGGCGCGCAGCGTCATCCAGTACTGACGGGGCGCGGCGCCGGACCGGCTACCGGGCTCGACGCCGGTACCGCATGCGCCGGGCCCTGGTCATGAGGATCGTGAGGCCGGCGCGCCGGGCCGGCTCCGGGCGGAGCGGCTCGGGCGGACGACGGGCGTCGGCGGGGGGCGACGACTTGGGCCTGCGCACGAGTCATGTGTTCGCCGTGCGACCCCTGAGATCCTGCTGAGCGTTTAGCGTTCGCCGGAATGGCCCGAGCGACCCGGCTCCCTGCGGCGCGCCGACGCCGCCAGTTGCTGGACGTGGCCCAGGAGGTCTTCGCCGAGCAGGGCTTCCACGCCACGTCGATGGACGACGTGGCCGAAGCCGCCGGGGTGTCCAAACCGGTCCTTTATCAGCACTTCGACTCGAAACGGCGCCTTTACAGCGAACTGCTCGAGGACGTCGGCCAGCAGCTCCTCGATGCCATCGCCTCGGCCACCAGCGCGGCGGCCACGCCCCGCCAACAGGTCGAAAACGGCTTCGTTGCGTACTTCCGATTCGTGCAGCAACGGCGGAGCGCGTTCCGCTTGCTGTTCGGGGGCGGGTCGCGGCGCGACGAGGAGTTCGCCGACTCGGTTCGTCGGGTCCAGGACGCCATCGCCGAGGCCATCGCCGTGCTCATCGAGGCCGACATCGACCCGGCGCACCGGCTGCTGCTCGCCCAAGGCATCGTCGGCCTGGCCGAGGGTACGGGCCGCTACTGGGTCACGAGCGGGCTCGACCTCGATCCCGACGTGGTCGCGTCGCGGATCGCCGATTTGGCCTGGGCCGGACTCCGCGCCGTCCACCGCTGACGCCGCTCAGCCGGCGACGGACTACGCGCCGGTGTTGTTGAAGATGAAGCTTCGGATGTCGCTGTTGTTGACTTCGCTGTACATCCCCGGCTGGGTGGGAATGGCACAGAGGAGCCCGCGGCTGACGACGCCGACCTGGGTCCACGAG
>JACDEA010000495.1 GCA_013816725.1 Actinomycetota bacterium | reverse complement strand
GTGCAGCACTGATCGTTCGCCGATGCGGCGTCAAAACCGTGCCCTCGACCAGGACGAGGACGCGCCGCCATGTCGGACGCGTGAACACCGCCGCGCCGGGCCGGCACGACCGGGCGGCCGCGGCGCAACGGCGAGCGGCTGCCGACCCTGGCCCAGCGTCTGCTTGATCCGCAGACGACCTGGCAGACGCTGATCGTTCGAGGCTGGTATGGCGGAACTGAGCGATGCTTGGAGGCCACCACCGGTGTCGCGGTGTGGAGCCACCCTGGCCGGCCAGTGGTGCCACTGCGGTGGGTTCTGGTGCGCGACCCGCTCGGCCTCTTCAAACCTCAAGCCTTCCTGTGCACCGATCAAGGCGCAAGCTCCGAGGACATCCTCTCCTGGTTCGTCCGACGCTGGACCGTCGAAGTCACCTTCGCCGAGGTCCGTCGTCACCTCGGCGTCGAGACACAGCGGCAGTGGTCGGATCGCGCCATCGCCCGGACAACGCCAGCGCTGCTCGGCCTCTACGCTCTCGTCACCCTTTGGGCCGATGACCTTCATCGCTCTCAGGCGCTCGTCGTGCGATCAGCCAAATGGTACAACAAGAAGAGCCTGACCTTTGCCGACGCCATCGCCGCCGTTCGACGCCAGATCTGGGCCGACGCGGCTTTCACGACATCTCCGGCACAGGTCGAGGTGTCGAAAATACCGAGCTACATCTACGACCGCCTCACAGACCTCGCCTGCTACGCCGCCTGAAATGCGCAAAGTCGAGCTAAGGAGCCATCGGCAAATTACCGCGCTATTTTCGTGGTTCGCGGCTTGATTGTATAGTTCCATTCGCCGTGGAACTCGTCACGGACAATGTTCAGATCGTTCATCTCCGCGTCGGATATCTTGATCCCGGCGGGATAGAGGGTTTCGTCGAGTTCGCATCGGACGGTCAGTCCCCTCGTCGAGGTGGTCGCGCCGATGAGTTCGACGATGGTGCGATAGTCGAGGAGTGGTCGTCCCCGCCAATTCCTCGAGATGAACGAGAAGAGCCGGTGTTCGACCTTGTTCCATTTGCTGGCGCCGGGCGGCAGATGCAGGACGGCGATCGACAGGCCCAGCTCGTCGGCGAGCTTTTGCAGCTCGATCTTCCAGAGGCGGAGGCGGGAGCCGTTGCTGCCACCGCCGTCGGCGGTGATCGTCAAGCTGTGGGCGTTCGCGTAGCGGTGGCGCCCCATGTTCGTCCACCAGGAGCGGATCGCGTTGACGGCGAAGGCGCCCGTGTCGTGGTCGATCCCGACGCTGCCCCAGCCTTTGTCGTCGGCGATGTCGTAGACGCCGTAGGGCGCGGCGCGACCGAGCTTCGGGTCGACGAAATCGTGGACGCGCACTGTTTCGGGCGAGCCGGCGGGCCGCCATTCGCGGCCGCCGTTCTTGAAGGCGCCGACGAGTTCCTTCTTCTTCGTGTCGACGGAGATCGCCGGCTGCTCGGCGCCGATCGCACGCTTCACCGTCTCGGCGATGTGCCGGAACTGCGCGTCGCGATCGACGTGCCGCGATCCTTCGAGCGTCTTGCGATTGGCTTGGAGACTATAGCCGAGCGTCTTCAGCAGGGTTCCCACCACGTCGTACCCGACGCGATGGCCCATCGCCTGAAGGGCGCAGGCCAGGTTCCGCAAGCTCTTCGACGTCCATTTCAACGGCGACATGGGATCGCCGCGGGTGACCGGATCGACGAGGCTCTCCAGGTCGGAGACAAGCGTCGGGTCGGTCTGCGTCAACGGCTTGCGTCCGGCTCCCTTGCGCCGAACGCCTCGAAGCGCCGAACCCGGCGCTCCGCCGCGCAGTTCCTTCAAACCATATCCGATGGTGCTGCGGGCGATCCCCGTCGCTTCGCAAACCGCCGCGATCCCACCCCACCCAGCGGCGAGCGCCTCCGCCGCCGCGAACCGCCGCCGGCCACGCTCGTCCAGAACCGGACTGAGCGCGTCGTAGCGGAGCTTTATCGCGACGACATCGATCACGATTCGTGTCTACAAAGGAACGCCGCACGAGGGAATCCCCGAAACGCCATCTTCCCGATTCAAAAAATTATCGATGCGTCCTAAGGG
>JACDEA010000494.1 GCA_013816725.1 Actinomycetota bacterium | reverse complement strand
TGCACGGCCGGGCCGGTGACCGGTTCGAGAGCGACGGTTATGGCGCCGCGCCCGAACGTCTGCATCTCGTGCTCCGCATCGGCGCCGGGCAGATCGACGTCGAACAGTGAGCACCACCATGCCCGCCGCGGCGCCCGACTACGCGCGCGTGCGCTTCGTGGCCGGCGTCATGTACGTCGCCGCCGGCGTGAGCTTCCTGCTGCAGAGCCTCGGCGCGTGGACGGTGAATCTCGTTTTCCTGTGGCCGCTGGCGTTGATCGCGTTCGGCTCGTCGGTCCTTCTCGGTCGGGTCAAACGCATCCAGGTCGAGGAGACGCGCACCGGCCAGCTGACGGTGGCGGAGGAGCGCGTCCGCATTGCCCGCGAGCTGCACGACATCGTTGCCCATAGCGTCACTCTCATGACCGTGCAGGTAGCCGCGGCCCGGCGGGTCGCCAAGAGCAAGCCAGAGGCGGCCGACCACGCGCTGGCCTCGGCCGAGGCGACCGGTCGCCAGAGCCTGGCCGAGCTGCGCCGACTCCTCGAGATACTCAGATCGGCCGACGCGTCCATCGAGGCGGCCAACACCCGTGAGGCGGCGGCCGAGGACGGTGGCGGCTCGGTGGCCGACCCACTCCCGGGCCTCGTCGACCTCGACCGCCTGGTGAACGGGTTCCGCGACGCCGGCCTCGCCGTGGACTTCAACGTCACCGGCGACCAGCCCGAGGTCTCAGCCAGCATCGGCCTGGCGATCTACCGCGTCGTGCAGGAAGCGCTTACCAACGTCGTCCGCCACGCCGGCCCGGCCAGCGCCAAGGTCTCGGTGCTGTACGCGCCCGAAGCGATCAGCGTATGGGTCGAGGACGACGGGCGCCGGCTGAGCGGTCCGGCGTCGCGGGCCGCGGGGCGGCCGACCGAAGGTCACGGTCTCGTTGGCATGCGCGAGCGCGTGGTCGCCGCCGGCGGGCTGCTCGAAGCGGGGCCAAAGAGCGAAGGCCAGGGCTGGCAGGTCCACGCTCGGGTGCCGCTCATCACCGCCGTCGGGCCGGTGATCCCGTGACCAATTCCGGCGGCGCCCCGATACGGGTGCTCGTCGTCGACGACCAGGCGCTGATCCGTTCGGGTTTCCGGTTGATCCTCGAAGCCGAGGACGACATCGTGGTCGTCGGCGAAGCGGGCGACGGCGAGGTCGCCATCGAAGAAGCGGCGCGCCTGCGGCCCGACGTCGTGTTGATGGACGTGCGCATGCCCCGCCTCGACGGCGTCGAGGCGACCCGGCGCCTGACCGCGGTGGGCCACAGCCGGGTGTTGATCCTCACGACGTTCGACCTCGACGAGTACCTGTTCGAGGCGGTGCGGGCCGGCGCGTCGGGATTTCTCTTGAAGGATGTGCCGCCCGACGACCTCGTCGCCGCGGTGCGGGCCGTGGCCCGGGGCGAGGCGTTGATCGAGCCGCGGATGACCCGGCGTCTCCTCAGCGAGTTCGCCCGCCAGCCCCGCACGGTCGCCGGGCGGGCACCCGACGCGCTGGCCGACCTCACGCCTCGGGAGGTCGAGGTGTTCGCGGCCTTGGCCCGCGGGCTGTCCAACGCCGAGATCGGGGCGTCGCTCTACATCAGCGAGACGACCGTGAAATCCCACGTGGGCCACATCCTGATGAAGCTCAACCTGCGCGACCGGATCCAGGCGGTGGTGCTCGCCTACGAGTCCGGGCTCCTCCCGAAGTAGGACGCGGCAATCGTCGTCGCAGCCGACGACAGGCCCGTCGCTGGCCCGTACGGTCGGAGCGTGCACTGCGACGACGGCGACGACCACCCGCGCCACGGCTCCGGCTCCACCGTGCGGCGGTCGATGCCGCTGTTCCCGATGGTTCTCATCGCCTTCGGTGCGGTGGCGTTGCTCAACGAGATCGTCGGCCACAGCGTCAGCTTCTTCGACGTGTTCCTGCTGCTGGTCGGCCTCTACCTCGTCACCCGAGGGCGCACGACCGACCACTACCCGCTGCTGATCGTCGGCGCAGTCCTCACCGGCAGCGCGGCGGGCGGCGTGATCGGCGACATCGTGGGCGGCGGTGTCGGCGAATCGATCGGCACCTTCGGCACCGCG
>JACDEA010000493.1 GCA_013816725.1 Actinomycetota bacterium | reverse complement strand
CAGACACTCGAGCGGGTGACCGCGGCGCGCAGCCGAGCACAGCAGGCCACGGGCCCGGACGCCGCCGGTCAAGCTGACCACGAGCTGCAGCGCTCCGTGGGTTCGCTCCTCGCCGTGGCCGAGGCCTATCCAGATCTCAAAGCCAACGCCAGCTTCCTTGACCTGCAACACCAGCTGGCCACGCTGGAGGAGGACCTCTCGTTCGCTCGGCAGTACTACAACGCAGTCGTCCGCAAATACAACACGCTCCAGCAAACGTTCCCCGTCAGCGTTATCGCCGCGCCGGCCGGGTTCCGAACGGCCGAGTACTTCCAGGCCGACGACGACAGCCGGGAGGCTCCTGATGTCAGCACTGCGTAAGGCCGTCGCGCTCCTCGCCTTCGCAGTGGTCGCGCTGCTGGCTTCGTGGCCGGTCGCCCCAGCTGCGGCGACGGCCGCGCAGTCGGGCTTCGAGCACGTCGAGCACTTCACCAGCGACATGGAGATCACCCCGGCGGGCAGCCTGCGCGTGCACGAAACGATCGACTACGACTTCGGCTCGCTCAGCCGTCACGGCATCTACCGCTTCATCCCCGTCCGCTTCCCGTACGACTCGCGCTACGACCGCGTGTATCCGGTGCACAACGTCAAGGTGACTGCCGGGAGCGACACGCCGAGCGCCGTCGACATCAGCGAACAGAACGGCAACGTCGCGCTGCGCATCGGCGATCCCGACCGCACCATCACCGGCCGGCACCGTTACGACATCACCTACGACGTCGACGGCGCGCTCAACACGTTCCCCGATCACGACGAGCTGTACTGGAACGTCACCGGCAACCGGTGGGTCGTCCCGATATCGCGCGCCGACGCCACGCTGCGCGGCCCGATCGGATTCACCAAGATCACGTGCTTCGAGGGACCCGAGCACAGCGACCTGCCGTGCGACGAGTCGGCGGCCGACGGGGGCACGGCGCACTACGGCTCGGTTGAGCTTGGCACCGGCGCCGGCCTCACGATCGTGGCCGCCCTGCCCCGAGGTGCGATCGCCAACGTGCGGCCCATCCTCGACGAACGCTGGTCGCTGAACCGCGCCTTTGCCCGCACACCCATCACCGTGGGCTCCGCGGTCATCCTGCTTGCTGCGATCGCGCTCCTTCTGACGCGCGTGCTGTGGCGCCACGGGCGCGACCGGCGCTTGGTGGGTGACGGCGTCGAGACGCTGCGGCCGTTGTTCGACCACGGCGACAGCCCCGTCGAATACCGCCCGCCCGACGAGTTACGGCCGGCGCAGGTCGGCGTCCTCATCGACGAGCGCGCCGATCCGCTCGACGTCACCGCCAGCATCATCGACCTCGGTGTACGGGGCTACCTGCGCATCGAAGAGATCCCCGACAAGGGCTTGTTCTCGAGGGGCGACTGGCGGCTCACGAAGCTCGACGCCGACGCCGAGGCGCTGGAGCCCTACGAGCGCAAGCTCCTGAAGGGCCTCTTCGACAGCGGCGACGAAGTGTTGATGTCGGACCTCAAGTCCCACTTCTACGACGACCTGAAGCAGATCCAGGACAGCCTCTATGACGACTGCGTCAAGCGGGGCTGGTTCCGGCAGCGCCCGGACCGCACCCGCGCCGCGTGGCTCGGCATCGGCATCGCCGCGACGGTCCTCGGTGTCGGCGCCGTCGTCCTTGCCGCCGCTTACACCCACTTCGCACTTGCGCTACTGCCGCTGGCGATCGTCGGCATCGTTGTCCTCGCCGTCCACAATCGGATGCCGGCCCGCACGGGCGCGGGCGCCAAGACGCTCGAGCACATCTTGGGCTTTCGCCGCTTCATGACCACCGCGCAGACCCAACGCATGCAGTTCGCCGAAGAAGAAGGGATCTTCGCCAAGTACCTGCCGTACGCGATCGTGTTCGGCGCCACCAAGCAGTGGGCCCGGCGGTTCGAGGGGTTGGGCGCCGACTCGCCGGCCATGGGCGGGATGGGCTGGTACCTGGGGGCGAACGTTTTCAACCCAGTCGGCTTCTCCGACTCGATGCATGACTTCACCGTGAGCACCGCCGGAACGATCGTGTCGACGCCTCCCTCGGCTTCGGGGAGCAGTGGCT
>JACDEA010000492.1 GCA_013816725.1 Actinomycetota bacterium | reverse complement strand
CATGGCGGGGGTGTACGCTGCGCGGCCCAGCTACCCCGCCGCGCTGGCGGACGCGCTGGCCGCGGCGCGCACCGACGACGTCAGGCGCGGCGTGACCACCGTCGGCCCGCACCGCGACGAGCTGTTGCTCGTGGTCAACGAACTGGCCGCCCGCACCCACGCGTCGCAGGGCGAGCAGCGCTCGCTGGCACTGGCGTTGCGGCTCGCCGGCCACGGCGTGGTCACCGACACCATCGACACGACACCGACGTTGTTGCTCGACGACGTGTTCTCCGAGCTCGACCCGGCGCGCAGCGAGGCGCTGCTCGCCCACCTTCCCCCGGGCCAGGCGCTCCTGACCACGGCGGGTGGCATCCCGTCCGGCGCTCGCCCAGCAGCGGTGTTCCGCGTGGCCGACGGCGTTGTCACCGCGGGGTCGCCATGACCCCGTGGAAGCCGCTGGACGAGGACTCCGGGCCCCGGCCGGTGGCCGCGTCGTTGGACTCGATTACGCGCAAGTTGGGCGCGCCCAAGGCCAAGTCGTTGGCTGCGGTGTTCGATCGCTGGGTTGACGTTGTCGGCGACGGCGTCGCCGGTCACGCCACCCCGCGGGCGCTGCGGAACGGCGTCCTCGTCGTCGCCGTCGACGACCCTGCGTGGGCCACCGAACTGCGCTTCATGGCGCCCACGATCATCGAGCGTTGCGCCGCGATCGCGGGGCCCGACGCGGTCACGCGAATCGACGTTCGCGTGGCCCGCTGATGGTCGTTAAACCACCACCCCTCTGATAAACTTTCATCATTGCAACTCAGGCCCGTGACCTGCTCTTTTGCCGGTCGTCGGGCGCCTGAAGTGCCTCCGACTCACCACTGCTGAGAGGGCGTGTTTGTGGCTGTTCCCGTCAAGGACCAACCGGGGCCGAAAAAGGCCGCGACGTCGTCGTACACAGCCGACGACATTACGGTCCTGGAGGGTCTCGACCCGGTCCGCAAACGCCCCGGGATGTACATCGGGTCCACCGGCCCGAGCGGTCTGCACCACCTCGTGTGGGAGGTGGTCGACAACTCGGTCGACGAGGCCATGGCCGGACACTGCGACCGCATCGACGTCACCCTGCTGGCCGACGGCGGCGTGCGCGTCGTCGACAACGGCCGAGGCATCCCCGTCGACATCAACAAGCAGAAGAAGAAGTCCGGCGTCGAGCTGGCACTAACGATCCTGCACGCCGGCGGCAAGTTCGGCGACGGCGGCGGTTACAAGGTCTCCGGCGGCTTGCATGGCGTGGGTGTGTCGGTGGTCAACGCGCTGTCCACGCGGGTCATCGTCGAGGTCGACCAGCGGGGCGAGCGTCACCGCATGGAGTTCCACAACGGCGGCAAGATAAAGGACAAGCTGCACGTCACCGGTAAGGCGCCGCGCGGCCGAACCGGCACCACGATCGTGTTCTGGCCCGATCCCACGGTCTTCGATGAGATCGAGTTCCGGGCGCAGACCGTTCTCGAGCACCTTCAGATGTACGCGTTCCTCAACGCCGGCTTGGAGATCCGCTTCAAGGATGAGCGCGCCGATCACGAGCAGAGCGTCGAGTACAGGTACCCCGGCGGGATCATCGACTTCGTCAAGCACCTCAACCAATCCAAGGAGGCCTTGTTCAAGAAGGTCGCCTACTTCAGCGGCGAGGAGAACCACCAGCAGGTCGAAGTCGCCCTCCAATGGAACACCGGCTTCTACGAGGGCATCCACTCGTTCGCCAATGGCATCACCACCGGCGAAGGCGGCATGCACGAAGAGGGGTTCAAGAAGGCGCTGACCAACGCGGTCAACAAGTACGCGCGGGCCAAGAACCTGGTGAAGGAGAAGGAGGAGAACCTCCTCGGCGAGGACATCCGCGAGGGCCTCACCGCCATCGTCGCCGTGAAGCTCCCCGAGCCGCAGTTCGAGGGCCAGACGAAGTCGAAACTGGGCAACGTCCCCATGCGGTCGCTGGTCGAGAAGACCACGAACGAGAAGCTGGGGGAGTGGCTCGAGGAGCACCCCACCGAGGCGCGTCAAATCGTCAGCAAGTCGGTGCAGGCGGCCCGGGCCCGGGTGGCGGCGCGCCAGGCGCGCGACGC
>JACDEA010000067.1 GCA_013816725.1 Actinomycetota bacterium | reverse complement strand
CCGCGGTCTACGGCGGCGCCGGCTACGACGCACAACGACGCTCGTTGTGCCGGGGTCCGGCCATTGTCGTAGCCACGCCCGGGCGGCTCGAGGACCTCCTGGCCCGCGGCGACATCGTTCTCGACGACGTGAGCTTCGCTGTCGTCGACGAGGCCGACCGTATGGCTGACATGGGCTTCCTGCCCGCAGTGCGGCGCATCCTCGATACCGCCCGCCCCAATCGCCAGACGCTGCTGTTCTCGGCGACGCTCGACGGCGACGTCGACGTGCTCGTCAAGCGCTACCAGCGCAACCCGGCCCGCCACGACGTGGCCGAGGTCGACAACCAGGGCGATGTCGACCACCTCTTCTGGTCGGTCGAGCGCGATCGTCGCATCGGCCTCACGGCGGGGCTCGTCAAGCGGCACGGCAGCGCGATGGTGTTCTGCCGGACGAAACACGGTGCCGATCGACTGACGCGACAACTGGTGGCCGCCGGCATCGGTGCCGTCGCCATCCACGGCAACCGCACGCAGGCCCAGCGCGAGCGAGCGCTCGCCGCGTTCCGGTCGGGCAAAGTTCAGGCGCTGGTTGCCACCGACGTCGCCGCCCGCGGGATCCACGTCGAGGGCGTCCCGTGCGTTGTGCACTTTGATCCGGCCGCCGACCACAAGGACTACCTGCACCGTTCGGGCCGCACCGGCCGTGCCGGCGCCAGCGGCATCGTCGTCACGCTGCTGGGCAACGAGCATCGCGCCGCCGTGCGCGGCATCCAGCGTGGGCTGGGCTTGCCGGAGCGTCTTGATCAGCCCGACGGGGCCGCTCATTACCGTGTCGAGGTCGCCCCGCACGCGGCTGCGCCGACGCGCCACGCGGCGGCGACGAGGCCCAAGCCCCGCGTACGGGCGACCCGTCGTTCGGGGAACCGCCGACTACAATCGGGCCGGTGACGCCCAAGGCCAAGCCCGCTGCCGTCGTCGCCGAAGACGACACCACGGCGCGGGATTCCGAGGCGCTCGACCTGCGACGCGAGGGCCATTCGTTTGCCCAAGTCGCCCGCACGCTGGGATACGAGAAGGCCCGCGACGCCAACCTGGCGTTCAACCGTGCGCTGCGGCGGCTGCCGAAGCGCGATCGCGATGCCACCCGTCGCGCCGAGGGGAAGCGCCTCGACACGATGGTGCGGCGTATCAACGCCACCACCGATCTGACTCCTGAAGAAACGACGCGCCAGCTGCGCGTCGTCGATCGCCTTCGCCAGCGCCTCCTCGCCGACTGACGCCTTAATCCGGTAGCAGCGGCACGCTGAAGCCGTCGTCGCGCCCGAGGAGTACGGCGCGTGTCATGGCCGAGGTACCGAAGCGCTCGCGTACGTCGTCAACGGCGGCATCGAGCGCGCCGCCGCTGTGACGAGCGAACGGCAAGGTCAGCTGCACGGCGCCGTCGCCGTCGAGGTTGCCAATGGACATCCCGATCAGCGTGATGCCCTCGGCCCGGATGAGTGGCGCCGCGCTCTCCAACAGCGACCGCGCGACGGCCAGGATCGTCGCGGTGTGGTCTGTCGCCCGCGGGAGCGTGTGCGACCGCGTGGCCCGGCTGAAGTTTTCGAACCGCAGCCGCATGGTGACGGTGCGCCCGACTCGCCCTGCCGCGCGCATCCGCCGGGCGACCCGGTCGACGATCGCCACCAACGCGGAGTCGACCGCACCCGGCGACTTGCGTGACCACCCCAGCGCCCGTTGGGAACCGATCGAACCGCGGCGCCGGCCCACGTGGACGGGCCGCGGATCGACGTTGTGCGCCAGCGCGTGGAGGTGGCGGCCCGACGCCCGGCCGAGCATGGCGATCAGCGTCGGCTCGGCGAGCCGCGCCACCTCGCCCACCGTGAGGATGCCGCGTTCATGCAGCTTGGCTGCGGTGACCGCGCCCACGCCCCAGAGTCGCTCGACGGCAAGCGGGTGCAGGAATGCCAGTTCGCGGTCGGGAGACACCACCACAGTCCGTCGGGCTTGGCGACGCCGCTGGCCACCTTGGCCAGAAACTTCGTCCGGGCGACGCCGACGGTGATCGGCAGCCCGACCCGCGCCGAGACGTTGCGCCGCAGCCGAGCGGCGATTTCCACCGGTGTTCCCGACAAGCGCCGGAGGCCGGTGACGTCGAGGAATGCCTCGTCGATCGAGATGCCTTCTACCAAAGGGGTCGTGTCGTTGAACACCTCGAACACCGCCTTGCTGGCGTCGGAATACGCGCCCATCCGTGGCGGGACCACCACCGCGTGGGGGCACAGGGCCCGGGCCTGGCGGCCCCCCATCGCGGTCCGGATTCCCATCGCCTTGGCCTCGTAGCTGGCCGCGAGCACAACGCCGCCTCCCACGATCACCGGACGGCCCCGCAGTCGAGGGTTGTCGCGTTGTTCGACCGACGCGTAGAAGGCGTCGAGGTCGGCGTGCAGGATCGAGGCCTGACCGGACACGAACATATGTTCGCATCATTCCCGCGGAAGTGCGACTGGTAGCGCTACGGCACGACGACGACGGGCGAACCGGCGGCAACGAGCCGGGCCACCTGGGTGGCCGCCGCGTTGGGCATGCGGATGCACCCGTTGCTGACGGCCTGACCGATCAGGCCGGGCTGGTTCGTGCCGTGCATCCCGACGAGGCCGTCGCCGCCGGCGAACGTCTTGTGCACATCGGAGTGGCTCGACAGGGCGAGGATGAACGGTCCGTAGGCGCCGCTCGGGTTGCTCATCGGCGCGGTGCCCTGCACGTAGTACGTGCCGGTCGGCGTGGGCGTCGACGGCTTGCCGACCGCTACCGGTGTCTCGAACACGAGGCGGCCGCCGTCCCACACCGTGAGGCGGCGCAACCGCTGCTCGACGAGGACCTGGGTGGTCACCGTTGCTACCTTCACGTCGGCCATCCGCACGAACCCACTGCTGCCGTTGGGCCGCGTCGGCAAGCGGACTTCGAGCCAGTCGCCAGCGCCGGCCGATTTCACCAAGAACACCAGCGGAAGCGTGTAGAGCGGGTTCGTCAGCTCCGACAGCAGCTCGCCGCCCGGCGACTTGGCCACCGTGATCCGCGTGCCGATGACCGAAGCCACCTGGAACGGGCCGGTGAGCGGCGCCGCGGTCGCCCCGGTCGCCCCGACGTCGGGTCGCACCGTCGTCGACGTGGGTTCGACGATCGAGACCGCGACCGACTCGGCTTTCAGTGCGGGCGTGGACGCCGTCGGGCGGGCCACGAGCACGCCGGCCACGGTGGCCACCGCGGCAACAATCACGAGTCCCACCACCCGGCGCATCGCCCAAGGGTAGGCGCCGTCTACCCCCTCAAGGGTCGCGCCAGCTAGGCCTTGGCCGCTTGGAACTCGGCGCCGAGCTCCTCGAGGCGGTCCGGCCCGAGGGCCTCGCGGCTCTTGGGCAGCATCTCGGACTCTTCTTCGTGCACGTGGTGCTGAACCTTCTGCTCCAACTCGGTGACTAGCTCGGTGACGTGGTCGAGGTCGTCCGTCTGCTTGATGCGCCCGATGAGTTGGCGCACCTCGCCGTGCTCCTCCTCGCCCTCGCCCGCCAGGCTCTTCCCGTCCGGCACCTCTTCGCGCACGACGGGATAGAACACCTTTTCCTCGGCGCTCGCGTGGTGGTCAAGCTCCTCGCAGACCTTCAGCGCGAGGTCCTTGGCGGGCTGTTCCTTGAACTGCGCGAACAGGCCCTCAACTTCGCGGTGGTCGGTTTCGATGAGGTCGATGACGTTCGGCATGGTCGGGCACTACCCCGTCGGCCGTCGGCGGCAAACGCCAATTCAGGCCGGCGATTCGGTCGGCGCCCGCCGCGGCCGGGCCAGCTTGTCCGGGGACGTGTCGACTTCCTCCAGTTCGATATCGCCCGCGAGGACACCGTCCTTCCACGCCGCCTGGGCGGCCTCGCGCTCGGCGAACTCGGGCATCACCTCGCGGGCGAACAGCTCGAGGCTCGAACAGATGTCGTCGTGGGTGTTGCGTCCGGCCTGGTTCAGCAGGATCACCTGGTCGACATGTGACCCCTCGAACTTCCGCAGCTTCTGGCGGACGGTCTCGGGCGAGCCGATGAGGCCCCCGGCGTGCATTTTCTGGAATTGCGGCGTCTGCCGGAACCGCTGGTACTCCTCCCAGAGGTTCTCGGCGGTGCCCGGCGCACCGGGGACATGGGTGCCGTAGTAGCGCAGGGCAAACGCGAAGAACGTCCACCCGTCGGCCTTGGCGTGCGCCTCTTCGTCGGTGGGGCAGCACATGAAACCGCACACCACCGCGATGTTCGGGTTGGTCGCGTATTCGGCCAATTTGTCGAGCCGCTTCGTGTAGGCGTTGTAATACGCGCTCACCCAGGCCCGTGCTTCGTCGGCGCTGACGAACTGGAAGCCGAGCGCGCCCATGCCGCGGCGGCCGCAGTATTCGATGGTGTCGCGCTGCGAGCAGGCGACCCACAGCGGGGGGTGTGGCTTCTGGCGGGGCTTGGGGATCACGTTGCGCGGCGGGAGGTCGAAGTACGTGCCGTGAAACTCGCTGCGACCCTCGGCGAACATCGGGATGAGCGCCCGCACCGCCTCTTCCCACACCTCGCGCTTGTCGCGGAAACGGCGGCCGAACGGGTGCAGCTCGGTGGTCGTCGAGCCCTCGCCGATACCCAGTTCGACCCGGCCGTGGCTGAGCAGGTCGAGCGTTGACACGCGTTCGGCGACGCGGGCCGGGTGGTTCGTCGGGAGCTGGATGATGCCGTGACCGAGCCGGATGTTCGTGGTGCGCTGGCTGGCCGCTCCCAGAAACACTTCGGGCGCCGAGGAG
This sequence comes from Actinomycetota bacterium, assembly GCA_013816725.1. Taxonomy (GTDB): domain Bacteria; phylum Actinomycetota; class Acidimicrobiia; order Acidimicrobiales; family JACDEA01; genus JACDEA01. The sequence continues at coordinate 3,974 of JACDEA010000067.1, read as the reverse complement.
TGCGAGTACTCCTCCAGGAAGTGGTGCTCGACCTCCCACGCGTACTGGTAGCCGAGCCCATCGGCCAACTCGATCTGGTCGAGCGACTCGTGGAGCAGCCGGTACTCGCTGTCCTCGGCCCAGGGGCGGGGGAGTTGATGCTCGTAGAAGATCCCGAACTTCATGTCGGCATCGTCGCGCGCCGCTGACGCCGTGCGCTCCCGCGCTGTTTCATCGGTACGATTCGTGGGTGACCGCTCGCGCGCAATTCCAAGCCATGACCGAAGGCACCGCCGAAGACTGGCAGGCCATCGCAGTTGCCAACATGGAGTTCAGCAAGGGCCTGCCCGACCGCGTGATCACGCACCTGCGGCTGCTCGACGGCGACTTCGGCGGATTCGCCGTCGACCGCCTCACCCATTCGTTGCAGACCGCGACCCGCGCGTACCGTGCGGACCGCGACGACGAGTACGTGCTGTGCGCGCTTCTTCACGACATCGGCGACACGCTGGGCTCCTTCAACCACCAGGAGATCGCCGCCGCCATCCTCAAGCCGTTCGTGAGCGAGCAGAACCACTGGATGGTCGACAAGCACGCCGTGTTCCAGGGCTACTACTACTTCCACCTTCTCGGCTTCGATCGCGACAAGCGCGACCAGTACCGCGGCGAGCCCTACTTCGACTACACGGCCGAGTTCTGCCAGGAGTTCGACCAACCGTCGTTCGACGCCGGCTACGGCACCCTGCCGCTCGAACACTTCGAACCGCTGGTGCGGTCGCTGATGGCGGCGCCCAAGCACACGCTGTTCACCGCTGACAGCAGCGCCTGACGGTCCCGGGTGGCCGGCGAGATCCTGTGGCGACCGGCCGCCGATGCCCATGAGCGCACGCGCGTCGGTCACTACCTGAACTGGCTCTCGACCGAGCGCGGTCTTGTGATGCCGGAGTACGCCGACGCGTGGGCGTGGTCGGTGAGCGACCTCGCGGGGTTCTGGTCGTCGATATGGGATTACTTCGCGGTTAGCGCCAACGCGCCGCCGACGGCCACGCTCACCGACCCGCGGATGCCCGGCGCCCGGTGGTTCCCCGGCGCCACCCTCAACTACGCCGAGCACGCGTTGCGCGACACGAGTGACCGCCCGGCGGTGATCTCTCACTCCCAAACCCGGCCGCCGGTCGTCTACACCGGGGCCCAGCTTGCCGATCAGGTCGCCCGGGCCCGGGCCGGCCTCATCCGGCTCGGCGTGGGCGCGGGCGACCGCGTCGCCGCCTACCTCCCGAACGTGGCCGAAACCATCGTCGCCTTTCTCGCCACCGCCAGCCTCGGCGCGATCTGGTCGAGTTGCGCGCCGGAATTCGGCACCCGCTCGGTCGTCGACCGCTTCCGACAGATCCGGCCGAAGGTGTTCCTCACGATCGACGGGTACCGCTACGGCGACCGCGTTGTCGACCGCACCGCGGAGGTCGCCGCCATTCGCGCTGCTCTTCCGTCGCTCGAGGCGACTGTCGCGTTGCCTTACCTCGGGGTCGGGGTTCCCGACGCGATCTCGTGGGACGCCCTGACCGCCGAAGCGGGCCCCCTCGAATTCTCGCCCGTACCGTTCGACCATCCGCTGTACGTCCTCTACTCATCGGGGACGACCGGCCTCCCGAAAGCGATCGTTCACGGCCACGGCGGAATCCTGTTGGAGCATCTCAAGGCGTTGGCGCTCCACGGCGACTTGGGACCGGCCGACACGTTCTTCTGGTTCAGTACGACTGGCTGGATGATGTGGAACTTCCTCGTGTCGGGGCTCGTGGTGGGGAGCACCGTCGTGTGCTTCGACGGCGACCCGGGCCACCCCGACGTCTCGACCTTGTGGCAACTGGCGGCCGACATCGGCATCACGTCGTTCGGCGCCAGCGCGCCGTTCCTCATGGCGTGCCGCAAAGCCGGCGTGCGGCCCGGCCGCGATCTCGACCTGACCACGCTGCGCGCCGTGGGGTCCACCGGCGCGCCGCTACCGGCGGAAGGCTTTCACTGGGTGTACGACGAGGTGAGCAGCGACGTCCTGTTGGCGTCGATCAGCGGCGGCACCGACGTGTGCACCGCCTTCGTCGGCATGACACCGTTGCTGCCGGTGCGCGCCGGCGAGATCGCCTGTCGCTACCTGGGGGCCAAGGTCGAGGCGTTCGACGAGCGCGGCGCGCCGATGATCGGCCACCTGGGCGAGCTAGTGATCACCCAACCCATGCCCTCGATGCCGGTGGGCTTCTGGGACGACGCCGACGGGAGCCGCTACCGCGCCGCCTACTTCGAGGCGTTCCCGGGCGTCTGGCGCCACGGTGACTGGATCACGATCGACGGCGACGGGGGATGCGTGATCACCGGACGGTCCGACGCCACCCTGAACCGCGGCGGCGTGCGGCTGGGCACGAGTGAGTTCTACGCGGTGGTCGAGGCACTACCGGAAATCGCCGACAGCCTGGTCGTGCACCTGGAGGGCGACGGAGACGGCGCCGGCGAGTTGCTCCTGTTCGTCGTGCTCCAACCGGGGTGCGGGCTGGACGACGACCTGCGCGGCCGCATCGGGGCCGAGCTGCGCAGGGCGCTGTCGCCCCGCCACGCCCCCGACCAGGTCGTTGCGGTGCCGGCAATCCCGCGAACGCTGTCTGGCAAGAAGCTTGAGGTGCCGGTAAAAAGAATCCTCATGGGGGTCCCCGCCGGCGACGCGGCGAGCGCGGGGGCACTTGTGGCACCTGCGGCGTTGGCCGCCTTTGAGGCGTTTGCCCGAGGGCGGAACGCGGGAACTGAGTAGTACCGTTCGGAGGTATGCGAGTGAACAGCGTCACACTTCGCGCTTTCCGACGCACAGCGACAGCGGGCACGATGGTGCTCGTCGCGCTGCTCGTGACGTTCTCGGTCACACCGGGCACCGGCGCCGCCGCCGGTGCTCCCGCCGTTGAGCCCGGCATCGGCAACGCGCTGGCTCAGACCGCGTTGGTGGGACCGTCGTTCGCCAACCTGTCGCTGGCGTTCACGTTCGGCCGGTCGATCGCGGGGCACCAGAACACGGTGGCCCAAGCGTCGTCGCAGGCCATCGATCTCGGGCTGGTCGGCTCGACCCTCGCCGGCGCAGGCTGCAAGCCCGGCAGCAAGCCGACGTTGCCCGCCGATCAGCAACCACACGAGGCGCGCGTCGACTCCCGGGACGCCAAACCGACCGTCGATGAGGACGAGACCTTCCTCGGCGGCCTCCCGATGCACAAGCACGCCGAAGCGCAGACCACGCCGTTCGGCAAGGCGGTTACGACCACGGCGCCGTTCGGCGTAGCCGGGGTATTGGAGATCGGCGGCGGCGTGGCCACCTCGACCTCCGGGCTCGTGGGGGGTGTCCGTGAGGCCAAGGCGGTTTCCGACATCAGCGGCATCAAGCTCGTCGGCGCGCTGGGCCTGATCGAGCTGAGCGGCCTCCATTGGGAGGCGGTCTGGTCGTCGAGGAGCCCGAACGGCGTCGTCGGGTCATTCGGGATTGCCAGCGCCAAGATCGCGGGCACGCCGCTCCCCACCAACAACCCCGAGGCGGTTCTGGCCGCGGCCAACACCGCGCTCGCCCCTGCCGGCATCCAGCTGACGCGGCCGTTTGCGCATCAGGACGGTGGCGTCCTCTTCGTCGATCCGCTCGGCATCGCCGTCGTGCCCAGCCCGTCCCGCGACGCGGTCGCCGGTGCTGCCCTCTCGACCAAGAACGTGCAGGATCTCCGCCAGCAGGTCACCGAAGCGCTCATCGCCCAGGACTGCGGCAACGCCACGTACATCACCATCGCCGACCTGGTGGTCGGCTCGCTCACCGGCGCCGGCAACTTCAAGATCGACCTCGGCGGCGTGAAGGCCACCTCGGGCGAGACACCGGCCAGCGGCTTCACCTTCGGCCTCCCGCAGCTGATCACCAGTGGCGGTCTCGACCCGGCGGTCGGAACGGGGCCCTCCACGTTGAGCCCGGCGCTGACCCCGGC
>JACDEA010000066.1 GCA_013816725.1 Actinomycetota bacterium | reverse complement strand
CCTAGCGCCCGCGCCAGGTCATCCCACAGGTCCTCGACGTGCTCGAGGCCGACGCTCAGCCGGAGCAGGCCCGGGGGCAGGTGCGTCTCGAGGGCCCACTTCGACCGCCGCTCGATCGTGGTCTCGACCCCGCCCAGGCTCGTCGCCGGGACGATCACCTGCACCTGCTCGCATACGCGATCGGCGGCCTTGGCGCCGCCCTCGACGTCGAAGCTCACCATTGACCCGAAGCCCGGGTAACGGACGACCTCGACCGCCGAATGATCGGCCAACCGCACTTCGAGTTCGACCGCGGTGGTCTCGGCCCGCTCGAGCCGCACCGCCAGCGTGCGCAGCCCCCGCGCCGCGAGGAACGCCTCCATCGGGCCGGGGACGCCCCCGTGGAGGCTGCGCCGTGTGCGCAGCGCGTCGATCATGTCGTCCTGCACGGCGACCGCCGCCCCCATCACGACGTCGGAGTGGCCGGCGAGCAGCTTGGTGGCGCTGTGCACGACGACGTCGGCGCCGAAGTCGAGCGGTCGCTGCCGCAGCGGCGTGGCGAAGGTGTTGTCGACGGCGACCAGCGCGCCGCACTGGTGGCCGAGCTGCACGAGGCCGTCGACGTCGAAGATCGACAGCAGCGGGTTCGACGGTGACTCGACCCACAGGAGGTCGGCGTCCTCGCACGCTTCTTCGGTCTCCTCCCACCCGCGCATGTCGATGAGGTTGACCCGAAGCCGTTTGCGCGACTCGAGGTCGGCGAGGAGGCGGCGGGTGCCGTTGTAGGCGTCGGCCGGTGCGACCACCACCGCGCCGGCCGGCAGCGTCTCGATGACTGCTGACGCCGCGGCCAGGCCCGAAGCGAACGCCACGGCGGTGCCGCCCTCGAGCCCACCCAGGATCTCCTCGAACGGGTGCCAGCTGGGATTGTCGTCCCGGGCGTAGGTGACGTCGCCGCCGGCCCGGTAGGTGGAGGTGAAGGTGACCGGCGCGTTCACCGGGTCGCCCGGGTTCTCGGCGCCGCGGCCCAGGGTGACCGCCAGTGTGGAAGGGTCCACCTAGAACGCCCCCTGCAGCACCTCGACCGATCCGTCGAGCACGGCGGCGACGTCGAAGCGGATCTCCATGGCCCGCACCGGCGAGTCCTCGAGCCACCGCGCGGCCAAGCGGCGCAGGCGCGCTTGCTTGTCCCGGGTGATCGCCTCGGCCGGCGCGCCGAAGCGGATCGACGTGCGCGACTTCACCTCGCAGAAGACGAACACGCGGCCATTGCGGACGACGAGGTCGATCTCGCCCTCGCGGCACCGCCAGTTACGGTCGACGACTTCGTAGCCGTTGGCCTCGTACCACGACGCGGCCGCCGCTTCCCCGCGGGCGCCCAGCAACCGGTTATGCGCGCTCACAGTTCTTTTTCGGGGAGCTCTTCGACGTTGACGTCCTTGAACGTGACGACGCGCACCGAGGCGACGAAACGGGCGGGGCGGTACATGTCCCACACCCACGCGTCGCCCAGCTCGATCTCGAAGTACGGGCGGCCGTTCTCGTTCTTGGCCTCCATCTTCACTTCGTTCGAGAGGTAGAACCGGCGCTCGGTTTCCACGACGTACCGGAACATCGGCAGCACGGCGCGGTACTCCTGATACAGCTGGAGCTCGATCTCGGACTCGTAGCGCTCGAGGTCCTCGCTGAAGCTCATGGCAGAAGAGTACGACGTAGCTGTGTGGTCATAAGAAGCTGGCGGTCGACACCGGCCAAACCCGCACGATGGCCCGACCGACGATCGTGCTCTCCCGGATCGGACCGAACACCCGGCTGTCGCCCGAGTTCGTGCGATTGTCGCCCATCACCCACAACTGCCCATCGGGGATCGTCACTGGCGTGAACGAGCTGGTGTTGACGTCGGGTTTCAGATAGGGCTCCTGGAGCAGGCGGCCGTTGACGTAGACGTGGCCCTCGCGGCCCTCCACGGTCTCGCCCGGCAGTCCGATCACCCGCTTGATGAACTCGTCGGTGCTGGGCTGCACGACACCGACGGCCTCACCGATGTTGCGGGCGACGCGGCCCACCGGGCTGTCGTGCTTGGCCGGAGCCGGCGGCGCCGGGTGCGGGTTGTCGAAGACGACGATGTCGCCCCGGCGCGGATCGTGCAGGTGATAGCTGAGCTTCGACACCACGACGCGGTCGAGCAACTGCAGTTGGGGCAGCATCGAGCCCGACGGGATGTAGAAGGCCTGCGCGATGAATGTGCGCACGACGAACGCGATCACCGCGGCGATCACGATCAGGATGGGCAGCTCTTTGAGCGCCCGGGCCGGCGAGGCGGGCTGGTGCACTGCAAAGGGCGGCAACCCGGGCGGAGCTTCGTCCTCGAGGACAGGCTCCCAAGCGGTCAGCGTCAACGGGCGGCCTCGGTAAAGCATGGGCGCGCGTCCGCCGACCAATACATGCGCTCACCGTAGTGGGGCGCCGGGCACGGTTGGCAACGCGTGTGTCGGTGCTCAGTTACCGTTTTACGCGACCTCGCACCGACACATGCTTCTTTGGGCGGACAGGATGGACCGATGTTGCTGAACGGGGTGAACCACGTGGCGATATTGACGGGCGACAGCGACCGGTGGGTCGCGTTCTACCGCGAGGTGTTCGAGGCCGAGGTCGACAACCAGCTCGCGCCCGAGGACGGTGTGCGCCTCACGTTCGTGCGGATCGGCGAGGCGTCCGAGGTCAACCTGTTCGAGTTCGACGGCAATACGGAGGCGCAACGGCAAACACCGATGTTCGGACGCGGTCGCATCGACCACTTCGGTCTCCAGGCCGCGTCGATCGACGCGTTCGACGAGATCCGGCGGCGCTTGATCGCCCGCGGCGCCAGCGACGAGTTCGTCACCGACTTCGGCCCCATCCTCAGCGTGTTCTTCCGCGATCCCGACGGCCTTGAGGGCGAGGTCTGCGTCGCCAACCCCGACGCCGTTCCCGGCGCGGTCAACCCGCCCGGCACGCCCGCAGCGCGGTACGCGCCGCGAGCTGAGTAGAGCGCGCCGCGAGCTGAGTAGAGCGCGCCGCGAGCTGAGTAGAGCGCGCCGCGAGCTGAGTAGAGCGCGCCGCGAGCTGAGTAGAGCACGCCGCGACTATTTGTCTGACGCGTCCGCTTGCGTCGCCCGAGCCGACGCGGCCGCCTTGGCCGCCTGCTTCGGGGTCAACGCCGGCCGCTTCTCCTTGATCTTGGCCGCCTTGCCGATGCGATCGCGGAGGTAATAGAGCTTGGCCCGGCGGACGTCGCCGCGGGTGACGACCTCGATCTTCTGAAGGATGGGCGAGTGCACCGGGAACGTGCGCTCGACACCCACGCCGAAGCTGACCTTGCGGACGGTGAAGGACTCCCGGATACCGGAGCCCTGCCGGCGCATGACCGCGCCTTGGAACACCTGCACCCGCTCCCGCGTGCCCTCGACCACCCGGACGTGAACCTTCAGCGTGTCGCCCGGAGCGAAGTCGGGAATGTCGTCGCGCCGGCTGCTCTGGTCGACGATGTCGGTGGGGTTCATGGCGCGCAAGCTCCTGCGGTGTGATCGGGAGGACTCGTCAGGTTAGTTGATCGAGCCCGAATTCCTCCAACAGCGCCCGGTCGCCGTCGGTGAGCCCGCCGCGCGCCTCGATCAGGTCGGGCCGCCGGATCACCGTGCGAGCCAGGGCCTGGGCCCGGCGCCAGCGGGCGATGCGACCGTGGTCGCCGGAGAGGAGCACGTCGGGGACCGGCCAGTCACGGAACGTCGCCGGCCGGGTGTACTGCGGGTATTCGAGCAGTCCGTCGGCGAAGGACTCCTCGGCGGTGGACGCCTCGTTGCCGAGCACGCCCGGCACCAGCCGGGCCACCGCCTCGACGACCACCAGCGCGGCCACCTCACCGCCGGCGAGCACGACGTCGCCGATCGACAGCTCGTCGTCGACGAGGTGCTCGGCGATGCGATTGTCGACCCCTTCATAACGGCCGCACAGCAGCGAAAAACCCGGCTGCTCGGCCAGGTCGGCGGCCACGGACTGGTCGAAGCGACGCCCGCTGGGCGAGAGCAGCAGCAACGGTCGGGGCGGGTCGACCTCCTCGACCGCGGCGAAGACGGGCTCGGCGGTCAGCACCATGCCGGCGCCGCCGCCGAACGGCGCGTCGTCGACCGATCGGTGCGGGTCACCGGTCGCGGCGCGCAGGTCCTGGATCCTGATATCGAGGCGGCCGTCGGTCCGGGCCTTGCCGATGAGACTGGCGCGCAGGAAGACGTCGACCAGTTCGGGAAAGATAGTGAAGACGTCGATCCTCACGGGTCGAAGAGGCCGTCGGGCGCGTCGACCACCACTTCGGTTTCCCGGTGTTCAACGACGAAGCGCAGCGGGACCAGCGCGCCGGTGTCGAGGACGAGCAGATCGCTGGCCGGATTGGCCTGCACGGACTCGACGGTGCCGCGTGCGACTCCCGTCGTATCGACGACGGTCGAACCGATCAGCTCGTGCACCCACAGTGCGTCGTCGTCCTCGAGCGGCGGTGCAGTGAGGAGGGTGCCACGCAACGCCTCGGCCGCGGCGAGTGAGTCAACGCCGTCGAAGGCGACGATCCAGCGGTGCTGGTGGGGCGCGGCGCGCACGACGACGAGCGCGCCGGCGTTCAACGCGGCGCCGGGGGCGAGACGTTCGCTGCGGTTCGTCGACAGGTGCACGATGACGTCGCCCTTGAGGCCGTGGGGCTTGATGACTCGCCCGACCTCGAGCATGCCGTCGCTAGTCGACTATGTCGACGTTGGTCTCGACGCCCTCGGCGGCGCCGGCGGCCCGCACCACGCTGCGAATCGCCTGGGCGACCCGCCCGCGCTTGCCGATGACCTTGCCCATGTCGTCGGACGCGACGTGCAAGCTCAGCTCGACACCGCGGCGGCCCTCGTCGGCGTCGACCTCGACAGAGTCGGGATCGTCGACGATGGCCTTGGCGACGTACTCGAGGACCGACTGCGACAGAGCGCCGCGGGACCCGTCGCCGCCGTCGCCGTCGGTGTCATCATCGACATCGGTGTCAACGTCATCGCCAGTGGCGGCGATGGTGTTGATGTCGCCGTCTTCGTACTCGACGCCCTCGTCGCTCATTCGCTTGCGGGTGTCGCTACCGGCGCCGGCGCCTCGGCGGCGATCTTGATGAGCTTGGCCACCGTCTCGGTGGGCTGCGCGCCCTGCGACAGCCACTTCTGCACCTTGGCCTGGTCGAGCTTCACGACCGACGGTTCGGCGCGCGGCTCGTACGTGCCCACGATCTCGATGAAGCGCCCGTCGCGCGGTGAACGGCTGTCGGCGGCCACGACGCGGTACGTCGGCTGCTTCTTCTTACCCATCCGCATGAGGCGGAGCTTGACCACTGTTTCCCTACCCTCTCTAAGCGCCTGTGGCGCGGGCGGTCACCCGACCGCCCTTCTTCTTCTTGTTGCCCTTGGCCTTGCGCACCATCGCCTTGCCGCCGAAGCCCTTCATCATCTTCTGCATCTCTTTGAACTGCTTGAGCAGGTTGTTGACCTCGGACGACGACACACCGCTGCCAGTCGCGATGCGAGTGCGCCGCGACCCATTGATCACGGACGGATCTTCACGCTCCGCCGGCGTCATCGACCGGATGATTGCTTCGATCCGGGCGACTTCGCTGTCCTCGATCTGGACGTTCTTCAACTCTTTGGGGACGCCGGGAAGCATACCGATGATGTTCTGAAGGGGCCCCATCTTCTTGAGCGCCTGCATCTGCTCGAGGAAGTCCTCGAACGTGAGCCGGCCCTCCATGAGCTTGTTGGCTGTATCGGCGGCGACGTCGGCGTCGTAGACCTGCTCGGCTTTCTCAATGAGCGTCATCACGTCGCCCATCCCGAGGATGCGGCTGGCCATGCGGTCGGGATGGAAGACGTCGAAGTCTTCGAGCTTCTCCCCCACCGACGCGAACGCGATCGGCTTGCCGACCACTTCCTTCACGCTCAGCGCGGCGCCGCCGCGCGCGTCGCCGTCGAGCTTGGTGAGGATGACGCCGTCGAGCGCCAACGTGGAGTGGAATGCCTGCGCGGTCTGCACCGCGTCCTGGCCGGTCATGGCGTCGATGACGAGGAACGTGTAGTGCGGACTGACGGCGCCGGAGATCTGACGGACCTCTTCCATGAGGTCGGCGTCGATCGAGAGGCGCCCGGCGGTGTCGACGATCAGCACGTCGCGGCCGACCCGGCGCGCTTCGGCCAGCGCGGCTGCGGCCACCGCGACCGGATCGGTGTTCTCGCTGAACACCGAGACGCTGGCCTGCTGGCCGAGGATACGGAGTTGCTCTACCGCCGCCGGTCGCTGGAGGTCGGCGCCGACGAGCAGCGGGTGGCGCCCCTGCTGACGGAACCACTTGGCCAACTTGGCCGCCGTGGTCGTCTTGCCCGATCCCTGGAGGCCGGCGAGAAGCACGACGGTGGGCGGGTGCGACGCGTAGGTGATCCGCAGCGTGTCGCCGCCGAGGATGTTCTGCAGTTCCTGGTGGACGATCTTGATGACCTGCTGGGCCGGCGACAGGCTCTGCGAGAGATCGGCGCCGACGCACTGCTCCTTGATGCGGCGGACGAACTCACGGACGACGGTGAGGTTGACGTCGGCTTCGAGGAGAGCGACGCGTATCTCTCGTAGGACCTCGTCGACATCGTCGTCGGAGAGCCGTCCGCGGCCGCGCAAACGCGTGAAGATCGCGTCGAAGCGGTCGGAGAGCGAGTCGAACATGAGTCGACCAGCCTACCGGGTCACCAATGGGGCCGATCAGGCCTCGAACAGGGCGTCGATGAACTCGTGGGGCTCGAAGTCGACCAGGTCGTGTGCCGTTTCGCCCAGGCCGACCAGCTTGATCGGCACGCCCAGTTCTCTCTCGATCGCCAGCGCGATGCCGCCCTTGGCCGTGCCGTCGAGCTTGGTGAGGACCACGCCGGTGACGGCAACCGCCTCGCCGAACTCCTTGGCCTGTACGAGTCCGTTCTGACCGGTGGTGGCGTCGATGACGAGGAGGACCTCGGTGACTTTGCCCGGCTCCCGCTCGGCCACCCGGCGCACCTTCTTCAGCTCCTCCATGAGGTTGACCTTGGTGTGGAGCCGGCCGGCGGTGTCGGCCAGCACCAGCGTGCTCCCTTTGGCCTTGGCCCGCTGCACGGCGTCGAACACGACGGCGCCGGGGTCGCCGCCCTCGCTGCCCCGCACCAGGTCGGCGCCGACCCGGCGCGACCACAGCTCGAGCTGCTCGGCCGCCGCGGCCCGGAACGTGTCGGCCGCCGCCATCGTCACCGGCCGCCCCTCCTCGCTGAAGCGCTGCCCGACCTTGCCGATGGTCGTGGTCTTGCCTACGCCGTTCACGCCCACGAAGAGCCACACGTTGGTGGCGCCGGGCTCGACGTGCAGGGAACGGTCGGCGTCGCTCAGCGCGCCGATGAGATCGGCCTTGAGCGCGACCACCAGCTCCTGCGGCGTCTTGATCCCGTCGCTCTTCACCCGGGCGCGGAGGCCGTCGAGGATCTCCGTCGTGGTGCCGACGCCGACGTCGGCCAGGATCAGCGCCTCTTCGAGCTCGTCCCACGTCTCGGCGTCGATCGCCGATCGCGACAGGACCGACCCCACGTAGCCGGCGAACTGCGAACGGGCCTTGCCCAACCGGTCGCGGAAACGCGGCCGCGGCTCGATGACGGCCGGCTCTGCATCGGGGACAGGCTCTGCGGGCTCTGTCGTATAGCGCGCCTCCGGCGCGACAACGGCCGGAGCCGGCTCGGCCACCGGCTGCGCGCTCGGTCGGGGCGCTTCGGCCGGACGGCGAGCGGGCGGTTCGAGATAGGGCGCCCGGCGGGCCCGCCGTCGCCCGATCGAGATGGCACCGACGGACCCAACCAGCAACACGACGGCGAGAACAATGAGGACCAGCAGCACTTCCATGAGGCCGTTCAGCCTAAGACTCGGCCGAACCGACAGTTGAACCGCGCGCTATAGCGCGCGGTCTGACTGTCGGTTCGTCAGGCGCGGGCTTCGATGCGCTCGCTGATGACTTTGCTCGACCCGCCGGGCTGCATGGTGACGCCGTAGAGGCAGTCGCCCGCCTCCATCGTGCGCTTCTGGTGGCTGACCACCAACAACTGCGCTTCCTCGCGGAACTCGTGGATGAGATCGAGGAAGCGGTGGAGGTTGACGTCGTCGAGCGCGGCCTCGACTTCGTCGAGCAGGTAGAAGGGCGACGGCCGGCTGCGGAACACCGCGAACAGAAACGCCAGCGCAGTGAGCGACCGTTCGCCGCCCGACAGCAGCGACAGCTTGCGGACGTTCTTGCCCGACGGGCGGGCCTCGACCTCGATCCCGGTGTTGAGCATGTCGTCGGGGTCGGTGAGACGGAGCCGACCGGTGCCGCCCGGGAACAGCGTGCTGAAGAGCTTCGTGAAGTTGTCGGCTACGTCGGTGTACGCGGCCGAGAACAGCTCGACGATCTCGGCGTCGATCGCCCGTATGACCTTGGCCAGCTCGCGGCGGCTGTTCTTGACGTCGTCGAGCTGGGCCTCGAGGAACTGGTGCCGCTCGTTCAGCGCAGTGAACTCCTCCAGCGCCAGCGGGTTCACCGGGCCCATGAGCCGCAGCTCGCGCTCGAGTTCCCGCGCTCGGCTGGGCGCGCTCGTGCCCGGCGGCAACTCGGGGCACGGTGCGTCGATGGCGGCGTCTGGGTCGGTGTCCTGCTCGCGGCGCAGCGTCTCGACGCTGGTCTCGAGTCGGACGCGGGCCTCGGCCTCGTCGACCTCGGCCCGCTGCGCC
>JACDEA010000491.1 GCA_013816725.1 Actinomycetota bacterium | reverse complement strand
GGGTGCCGAGGCGCAAGCGGGCCGGCGGCAACACGATGAGCACCACGAACAGCACGATCATCGGGATGATCAGGTTGATGTCGCGCAGCCAGCCGCCCGGCGCGTAGCCCACGAGGTAGGTCTGGCCCAGCCCGATCACGAGCGCGCCGAGAATCGTCATCGGCAGGCTGCGCAGGCGGCCCACGATCGCCGCGCCGTACCCGTTGATGACGAGCAGCGTGAGCTGGAGGATGTTGAGCTGCGCGATCGGCGCCAGCAGCACCCCGGCCAGCGCGGCCAGCCCGGCACCCAGGGCCCAGGACAGCTGCTGGATGCGCTGCGGTGGTCCACCGGCCATGGCGACGAGGTCGGGGTTGTCGACGACGGCCCGCATGGCGATCCCGGTCCGTGTGCGCGAGAAGAACAGCCGCAGCGCGACGGCAACGAGCACGGCCACCACGATCACTGTGATCTCGTTGGCGCTCATGCGGATGCCCAGCACCCGGAACGAATGACCGGCGAAGAACTGCGGCAGGCGGCGGATCTCGGTGGGGCTCCACGCCGCGTTGGCCGCGCCGATGAGCAGCAGCAGGAGACCGAGGGTCACCACCAAGGTGAGGTCGACGGCGGCCCCCCGCAAGGGACGGATGAGCACGCGTTCGACGACCGCGCCGAACAATGGCGCGACCACGAACAGCACGACGACGAGCGAGGGCAGGGTCGGCCAGCCCCAGCCCACGTGGAACTGCCAGTACGTGTAGGCGGCGGCCATCCCGATCGCGCCGTGAGCGAAGTTGAAGATGCCCGACGTGGTGTAGGTGACGACGAGGCCCGAGGCGGTGAGCCCGTAGATGCAGCCGGTGACGATGCCGATGACGGTGAAGCTCAGGAACGCCGACACGGCGCGCGGTCAGCCTTGGTAGGGCACGAACGTGCCGTCGCATCGGAACTTGTCGGGCGGCGTGTCGACCCGCACGTAGTTGCCGTTGTGGATGATCCACATCACGTAGCAGTTGCCCGGCTTGTGGCCGGCGATGTCGCTCTCGTTCAGGAGCCCACCGGCGTCGAACGAGTGCACCTTGCGAATGGCCTCGATGAAAGCCTTGCGCGTCAACCGGGGCCCCACGGCGCGCAGCTCCTGCACGAACAACTTGGCCGCGGCCCACGAATACATGGCGTAAAGCTCTATGGCGTCGCGCGGGTGCACGCGTTTCATCCACTGCTGGAAGAGCGCGACCTCGGGGACGTTCTTGGCGTCCTCGGCGCCGAAGAACATCGCATAGAGGTTGTGGCCGATGATGCCCTCGGCCGCCGCTGGGCTCCCGATGCGCTCGATGAAGTCCGACGCGTAGGCGATCGGCACCACCCAGAGCGCGTTCTTCTGATCGCCGCTGGCCTGCGCGTCCCACTCGCGTTTCATCTCGGCCGCGTTCTGCGCGTTCGACGCGACGGTGAAGATCAAGGTGACGCCGTCGCGCTGCATCTTGTTGACCGCGGCGTTGAACGTGGTGTCGGTGGCGCCGACGGCGATCTCGTCTTTCCACGTCCACCCGCAGCTCTCCGCCGCGTGCTTGATCATCTTGTGGCTGGTGACGACGGCGGGGATATTGGCGTAGATCGACCCGACGTTCTTGATCTTGTCGCCGTACTTCTTGGCCCAGTAACAGAACATGCCGTTCTGGTAGCCGAGCGGCGCGACCTGCGGCGGGAAGCTGTTGACGGTATTGGCCTTCGTCTGCGGGCCGAGCGCGTACGACAGGTCAGCAACGTCGGGATGGTCCAACATGACCTTGTTGCCGCAATCGTCATAGAGGGAGAACGACCCGACGAAGGCGAACACCTTCGGGATGAGGTTGACGTGGGCGTTCTGGTTGGCCGTGCAGTCGGTCTGCGAGTCGGCGCCGACCAGCTTCAGCTTGCGGCCAAACACACCGCCCTGGCTGTTGACGTAGGCAAAGTACGCCTCGGCGCCATAGGACGCGGCCTGGAAGAGGCCGGGCACCGGCCCCGACCGATCGGCCACGTTGCCGACGACGATCTCGGTGCCGGTAACACCAACGTCGGTCGCGCCGCCGTTGCCGCCAGAAGGAGCCGGTGCGCCGACGGCTGGGCCCGCCC
>JACDEA010000490.1 GCA_013816725.1 Actinomycetota bacterium | reverse complement strand
GACCGGCCCACTGCGACCGCGGGCCGGTCTGGCCGAAGCCCGTCGTCGAGCAGTAGACGATCCCAGGATTGCCGGCGCTGACCGCCGGGTAACCGACGCCCAACTTGTCGACCACGCCGGGCCGAAAGCTCTCGATGATGACGTCGGCACTGGCGGCGAGTTCGAGGAACCGCGGCGCATCGGCGGGAAGGTCGAAGGCCACCTCGTCCATGCCGCGGTGCGCGCTGTACGCGTAGAACGGCGGCGTGATCTGGCGGGTCGGGTCGGCCGGCTTCACCTTGGTCACCCGGGCTCCGTAATCGGCCAGCCAGCGTGAGGCTCTCGACGCCGGACCGACCGACGACAGGTCGAGCACCGTGATCCCGTGCAGCATCAGAAGTTCTTGGGGAGGCCGAGCTTGCGGCGGGCGATGATGTTCTTCTGGATCTCCGACGCGCCGCCCCCGATCGTGTCGATGACGGTGTAGCGGTACGTCGACTCGGCCCGTCCCGTCATGGGCGCATCGTCGGTGTGCACGCGTAGCTGCGAGCCCGGCCCGGCGATGTCCATCGACGCGCTGGCCAGTCGCTTCGACAACTCGGTGGCGTAGAGCTTGTACTCGCTCGACTCCGTCGTCGGCGCCGCGCCGCCCTTCATCGACGCGCTCAGGAATCGCAGACCCAGCACGCGGGCCACCTCGCCCTGGGTTGCCAGCTGAGCGATGCGCTGGCGGACGACGGCGTCGTCTTTGAGCGGCTCGTCGTCGAGTGTCTCGGTACGCACGTATTCGCACAGCAGATCGAGGCGCTGCTGGATGGGGGAGAACGTGAACATCGTGAACCGCTCGAGGTCGAGCGCCTCGGAGATGTATTGGAAGCCGCGGTTCAACTCGCCGACGACATAGTCGTCCGACACCCACACGTCGTCGAAAAAGACGTCGTTGGTGCGCTCGTCGCCCATCGTCCAGATGGCGTTGATGGTGATTCCCGGCTGGTCGAGGGCGACGAGGAACAGCGTGATGCCTTGATGCTTCGAGTCGGGATCGGTGCGGGCGCCGACCCAGTACCACTCGGCGAAGTGGGCCGAGGTGGTCCACGTCTTCTGGCCGTTGAGTCGCCAGCCCTCGCCGTCGCGGGTGGCCTTGAGCTTCATCGACGCGGCATCGGAGCCGGCCTCCGGCTCGCTGTAGCCGACGGCGAACTCGACTTCGTTGCGCAGGATCTTCGGCAAAAACTCCTGTTTCAGGAAATCGCTGCCGTGCCGAAGGATCGTCTTGCCGATGATGCCGACGCCCTTGCCGATCTGCGGTCCGCCGCGGCCGGCGAGCCGCTCGTTGAGCAGGTACTCGTAGACGCCGTCGCCGTCGGACCCGCCGTATTCGGTCGGCCAGGTGATCCCCAGCCAGCCCTTCTCGCCCAGCTTTGCCATGAACTCCCGCCGCTTGGGCGTGTCGACGATCTGGGCCATGTTCTCGCGGGTGAGGTCGAAAACGTCGGGGTCGTCGTTCTCGTCGAGAAACCGCTCGACCTCGTCGGCGAAGGCGACCTGCTCGGGGGTGAAGTCAAAGTCCATACCTATGCGCGCGTGCCCCTCTCGGGAGAATCTGACGGGTCGTCAGTTTACGGCAGACCCAACCGGGCCCGCACTTCTGGCCGCCGCAGCGGCGGCACCGTCGGCGGGGGTTGCTTGCGGGGCGGGAGCGTGGCGAGGAGCGCCGTGGTGGCCTCGGCCACGTCAAGCACAGCGCGCTCGAAGGCGTCGACGGTCGCCGGCGCCGGCTTCTGCACGCCGCTTACCTTGCGTACGTACTGGCGGGCCGCCGCCTGGATCTCGTCGGGGGTGGCCGCCGGCTCCAAGCCGCGGAGGGTGGTGATGTTCCGACACATGCTCGGAGGCTAGGTCTAACTTGCGCTATGGCCTTTAGTTGGCGGTGGACGAAGAAGTTGGGCCGGCTCCGGGTAACGAACAGCCGGAGCGGGCCGAGTGTGAGCGTCGGGGCCGGGCGATCGCGAATCGGCCTGTCGGCGGGCGGGCGGCGTTGGTTGTCGTTCCGCCTGATGAAGGGCCTGACGTACCGGCGGAGCAAGGGGCGTTGAGGCCGCCGCACTGACCGCCGGCGCGCCTGGCC
>JACDEA010000065.1 GCA_013816725.1 Actinomycetota bacterium | reverse complement strand
TGCGGGCGCGGCTGACGACGCTCACCGCCTACTACTTCGCCTGGTCGGAGGGCCGGGGAGCCGACGTGGCGCCCATGGCCGCCGACGCGCTGGCGCTGGCCCGGGCCTCCGGCGATCCCGCCCTGCTCGTCGACGCGCTGTTCGTGCGGGCGGTCACGCTGCGGGCCACGCCTGACATCGCCCAGCAGCTGGCGCTGGCCGAGGAGCTGCTGACCCTGGGCGAGCACGACCTGCGCGCCCGCGCCTTCGGCTACCAGATACGCGGCGCCATGCGGCTGGTAAGGGGCGACGCCGCCGGCTTCGACGCCGATACCGCCGAGGTCGAGCGGCTAGGCGAGGAACTCAACTCGTGGCAGTTCCGGGCCTTTGCCGCCGAATGGCGCACGCTGCAAGCGCTGATCAGTGGACGCTTCGATGACGTCCCCCGCCTCAGCAAGCGCATGTTGAAGGCAGCCGGCGGTGACCCCGACTTCTTCACCGCCTGGGGCGCGCAGCTGTTCTCGACGGCGCGTGAGAAAGGCGAGCTGCGCGACATGGTCGGCCTCGTCGAGGACTCCCTCGAACGCATGCCGTCGCAGGTGGCCCGCTGCGCGGCGGCGGTGGCTTACGCGGATCTAGGCGACCTCGACGATGCGCGCCGCCACTTCGAACTGATCGCTGCCGACGACTTCGCCATGATCCATCGCGACATCGCTTACGTCGCCGCCCTGGCGATGGCGGCCGAGACGGCGACGCGGCTCGGCGATGTCGAGCGAGGCGGCACGCTCTTCACGCGGTTGGCGCCATTCTCCGGGCTGGTCGTCATTACCGGTTACGGCGCGCAGTGTTTCGGCGCGGTGGACCGCTACCTCGGCATGCTCGCCGTCCTCGACGGCCGTCCCGACGACGCCGACGCCTACTACCGCCGCGCGGTTGCGCTCGAAGAGGCGATGGACGCGGCCCCGCTCGTCGCCCGCACCAAGACGTGGTGGGCGTCGCTGCTCGTCACGCTCCCCGACCGCCGCGACGAGGGCGTCGCACTGGCAGCCCAGGCCCGAGCCATGGCCGCGTCCCTCGGCATGGCCGGTCTTGCATAATGATTGCCGCCCTGGAACCCGTCCTCGACCAGGTCAACATCGTCGTCCGTGACATGGACGCCGCCGTCGCGTTCTACGAACTGCTCGGCGTCAAGGTCCCAACCACCACTTCGGTCTGGGACCCGCACCACCGCAGCGCAGCCATCACGGGCGGCGCCGACATCGACCTCGACAGCCAGGCCTTCGCCAAGCAGTGGGACGAGGGGTGGCCCGCCGGCACCAGCGGCGCCGTCCTCACGTTCCGCGTCAGCGACCGCGACGAGGTCGACGCCATCTACACCCGCCTGACCGAGTCCGGTATCCGTCGCAGCAGGCGCCCTACGACGCTGGCTGGGGCGCCCGCTTCGCTGTGGTCACCGACCCCGACGGCAACGCCGTCGCCCTCATGAGCCCGATCGACGTCACGCGGCGGAGCCCCATGTCACCGCCGCCGACCTAACGGGTCAGCGGCGGGCCCGGAACTCCATCACAAACTCGTTCTGCGTCGCCGTCGCTTCGCTGAACCCAGCAGCCCGTAGCCGGGACTCGAAGCCGTCGATCGGGATCGGGTTGCACACGTCGTCGACGTGCATGTCGCGGAACTCGGGCGTGTCGAGGCTGTCGACGCCGGCAAAGACGGCGCCCGGCCGTAACACACGCGCCACCTCGGCGAACAAGGCGTCCTGCTCGTCGGCCGTCGGCACGTGGTGCAGCATGATGAACGACACCGCGGCGCTGAACCGACCGTCGTCGAACGGCATGTCGGTGGCGTCGGCGTGCACGACCTCGACGTTGCTACCCGCCATGCGGGTCGTGAGCGCTCCGGCCAGCGACGCGTCCACCTCCACCGCGGTGAGCCGCGGCGCCATCTCCCGCAACAGGTCGGTCGTGCGCCCCGGGCCGGGCCCAACCTCCAACACGTCGTCGCCCAGATCCACGCCCGCCAGCGCGCTGGGCACGATCCACTGTTTCAACGCGTCAGCCCACTCGTCGCTGGCGCAGAAGTCGAGGTGGTAGTCGTTCATGGCGCCGCCATGACGCCGTGGACGCGTGATCGTCGGGGCGCAGCGCCACCTAAGCGGCCACGATCCCGGTCCGGCGACGTAGTGGGTCCCGTAGAGGTCATGCGCTCCCCGTCGAGGTGTCGATCCGACTACGAACGAAATCGGCCGTTTCATGGTCCTCGAAAAACACATAGCAACCCAGGAGGCCCCGGGTGAGGAGCACTCGGTACGTGTTCTTGACGAGCGCCAGGTAGTTGTCGCCCTTAGCGCCGCGCCGCACGACGTTGTCCTTCGAGAACTCCGGCTGTGCGACCCAGCCCTCGCGGCTTCGGTAGACGAGGTCGCGGCCCCAGATGACACCTGCGTAGTCATACTCGAAGCCTTGCGCCGTATAGATACAGCCGACCTGCTCGATCCCGCCCTCTTCTCGAGCCCAGTAGTTCGACTTCGGGATGCCCGGCGCAAGGCGACCCGCTTCGGGCTTGGCATTCCACGGCATCGACCAGTCGCCGACGACCACGTCATCTACAAGCGTCCCGTCCGGCTGCGGATTGGACCACTGCCAGCAAAATCCCGCGCTGAGGCGCGCCGTGTACCCCTCAGCGGCCTTCTCCCTGATGAGGCCTTCGAGCTCCTGCGGCGAGTCGACGAGGTCGAACTCAAAAGCGTCAGCCGGATCCCACAACACATACGGCGTCTTCTTGAGGCCGAGCGTGTTCTCGACCCACTCGATATAGGCCTCCGAGCCGGCGCAACGGAACTGCGTGTCGAGCTGCAGCTCGACCAGGGGGATGCCAAGTCTGGCGGTCGCCGCCTTGATCAGCTCCGTGTTGCCGACCTCGCCCGGCCGCACCACCTGCATATCGTCGATGAAAAACACGGTCGTCTTCGCGACCGCTAGCAACTCGTCGATCTGAGGACGGCTCGTGCGCTTGTCCTTCGGCGTGAAGCGGTTGAAGCTCGTCTCCCGGATCCGGTGCGCCTCGTCGCAGATCAAAACGTCGACGGTCTCAGGGTCGGCCCCTCCGAACGAGTTGAAGTAGCCAAACTGGGCAGACGCACGCGTCCCCACGACCTTGCGGAGGTTCTCGGTGAAGGCCTTCGAGCCGGTCACGTGGTGCGTCACGTAACCCTGGCGGCTGAGTTCGCCGAGGAGATTCACCGCGATCACCGACTTGCCCGTCCCCGGACCGCCGCTAATCAACAAAGACGAGTTCGTCGCACCGAGCTGACGAGCCCGGACCTTGGCGAGCACGGTGTTGAACGCGACTTGCTGCTCGTCCAGAAGAACGAACGTGGGCTCGTTGGCGATGACTCGGGCGGTGTGGTCGAGGAGACGCTTGTGCGGTCGATATTTCCCGCGCATGACCGCCTCGAGGACGTCGAGGCCGCTCCCGCCTCCTATCGCGGCTTCCATAAATGTTACGAGTGCATCGAGCTGGTCGGCCGAGAACAGAGGGTTCAGGGCCAGTAGCTCGCTGTGCCGCTCGGCGAACAACTCTGACGACGGCGCGAACGTGAAGTTGTGCAGGTACGCGCAGGCCTGGAGCGCGACCTCTCCTTCCGAGAAGGATGTGTGAACGTCCTGGAGGTACCGCTGGTACTGACCGACCTGCTTGGAGGGATGGAGAACGTCGCGAAGGCGCTGTCCAACGAATACGGTCACGCACTCATCAACCGATGAAGCCTCCGCTCCGTCCCATTGCTTCAGCTCGACGATGACAGCGCCCGGACGCCCGGCGGGCTCCGCACCAGTCACCATGCAGTCGAGGCGCTTCGAGGAAAGCGGCAACTGCCACTCGAGGATGACACCGTGATCGGTGAAGTCGCCCGTCTGCAGGACGCCCGACATCGCACGCAGCGACTGTTGCCAGGACCTGACCTCCGCGGGGCCGGGCTTGAACCGGTAGTGGTCGAAGAACGTCTGCTCCATCCGGCCGGCGACGCGGTTCTGCACCGCATCGGAGATGAAGTCGACGCTCGTGCCGCTGTAGAGGTGCATGTTCTTGGGTCAAGCTAGCGAGTGGCCCGGTGACCGTGCCTAGCGTCTGGGCGTGGATCTTGAGGACCTCCGAGATCGGCTGCGTTCATTCGCGGCGGAGCGAGACTGGGACCAATTCCACACGCCCCGCAACCTGATCTTGGCGCTTGTCGGCGAGGTCGGGGAGCTCGCCGAGCTCGTTCAATGGCGTACCGACGCCGAGCTAGCTGCGGAAGGCATCCAGTCCGAGGATCGTCGGGCCATCGGTGACGAGATTGCCGACATCCTCATCTACCTGGTCCGTCTGGCCGACGTACTCGACCTGGACTTGAGCGTCGCTACCGAGCGGAAGCTCGAGGCGAACGCAGCGCGCTACGCCGTGGGCAAAATCAAAGGGAGCGCCGAGAAGCAGCCGCACGACTGAGCGGTCGGTTGGGTTGGGGCTCGACGCCGTAGTGCGCAGGCAGCGTTCGGCGATCCGGCGCTTTGAAAATGGGACACCAACGAGTTGGGCGCACATACTGCGGAAGGCCTACGCCTTGCTCGGTCGGCGCTTCCAGCCGCGACGTTCCCGGCGCTTGCGATCGCACGCGCACTCCTCCACCATCGACGGTGTGTCGCGTGGCGCGGCCCTGAGCTCGCCGCAACGCCGGCAGATCGTGCTTCTGTCGTACCACGACGCTCGAACCGTTGACTCCTCATCGGTCCTGACATTGCCACCGTGCCTTGTGATCGGTTGGCGAACCTTCTACCCGCCAGGTCCCTCGGTGCTGTGGATGACTTGAGGTGTCGACGCCGAACACCTACGCAGGGCCGTTCCCGACCCAGTCGACCCGCAGTCGCCGGAGCAGTGGCGACGGGTCGTAGACGGCGTAGACACCCGGTTCGCTGACCACGGCGAGGAGCGAGTCGACGTCGATGACGATGACGGACTTGGTGGCCCGCATCACGATCAGGAAGGGCCGCAAGTGGAGGGGTTGACGGAGCAGCCACCCCCGGGTCCTCGCGTCGGGTCGTGCGACGCCGTCCTGGAAGTGACGGAACGCGGCGGCCCGGATGATCTCGGCCACGCTCATCTCCTGGTACTCACCCCGGTCGCGTCGCTCGGCCGCCGAGCTGAGCAGGTCCTTGCGTTGGAGGCGTTTGAGGACGCCGACCTCGACACCTATTGCAAAGGCGGCGTCGTAAAACGTCACGTAACGCTCGGAGGCGGACGGAGGCTCGGACTCACTCACACCGGCGACGGTACGCCGACGGTGTGTCGGGAACGACCTTCATCGAGGCCGACGGCCCGACGCGGTTGTCGTAGGGCGGTCAGTCGCCGGCGAAGCCGTCTCGACGGCGTCGGTGATCGACCGTGGTGTCGCCTTTTTATCGAGCTCGATCATGCGCCACACGGCGCCGGGGTTGTCGGCGATGTCCCCCCACACGCAGTAGCCGTTGGGCAGCGAGCGCGTCGGAACCATGACCCGGCGGTGGTCGACCTGAAGGAATCGGGCCGTGATGCGAAGCAACGGATAGGGCCCGCCCTTGTGGGCGAGGCTCCAACGCCACCCGTCCACGCCCCGTTCGACGTAGGCGATGCGTTCGGCCCTCGACGCTTCCGTCAGTGCGGCCACGACGTCCTCCAGCGACGACGGGTGCTGCCCGCAGCCCATGTGACGCGTGCGCGGCGATACAGCCGGGTCCATGTGTCCTCCTCATCGATCCTGGCGTTGGCACCGTGCGCTCCTGCGTCGGTTGCCGGACCCTCATCGGGCCAGGTCCCTCGGGTCACTCCGGATGAGTCGCCTCCACGGTAACGCTGCGGCATCAGTAGTCCGCGCTCAATAAGCCGCCCGACTGGCCGCCGCGTACTGCCGGTTCTGCGCGGATCTTGGCACGTCTGGCGTGCGGAAATCCGCGCAGAAAATCGAGGGGGTGATCGCGCTGAAGCGTCCCGGCAGGGGTCGATACACCCCGTCGCTACCCTCGCCGATCATGAACGTCGTCCCGCCGCCGGTTGATCAGCCCGAGCTGTTCGCATGGTGGGCGCCCCTGATCGCCGTCGCCGAGCGGCTGCGCGCCGAGCGCGAGCCGTGGACGCTGCACGTCGGCGAGTTCCGGTTCCGTGGTTGGGTGAAGCGGTCGTGCAAGGCGACACTGTCGGTGTACGAGTACGAACCGTCGGGCCGCGACCTCATCTGCGACGAGGCCGGGAACACCTACCTGTTCCGGTTGTTCGCTGACTCGACGCACAAAGGCCGCCTCAAGCGGATCGAACGCGATCACGCCATGTATGAGGCCAGCATCCCGTTCGCCGAAGTGGACTTCCCGCCACCGGATCCTTGTTTCGAACCTCCAGATCGGCGCCGGTCGCGGCCGTGGGCGCAGTCGCGTGCCCGCCTGTGGCTGGTGTGAGCTGCGCATTGCAATGCGGCATGCTGAATACATGACGCAGCTGGTCACGCGTGTGGATGACTCGCTCGCGGCGGCGGTCGACCGTCTCGTTGCCGACGGCGTCGTCGAGTCACGGTCCGACGCTGTTCGACGGGGCCTCGAGAGCTTGGTGGACCGGCATCGGCGCGGACGCGTCGCCGCGGCGATAGTCGACGGCTACCGGCGCCGGCCGCAGGATGACGGCGAGGTCGGGTGGGCCGACGCGGCGACCGCGGCCATGATCGCCGACGAACCTTGGTGAGCGAACCGCTTTAGGGCGAGATCTGGTGAGCCGAAGCAGATGACAAGCGCCGTCCCGTCCTGGTCGTCACCCCAGCGTCGGAACCCTCCCTGACGGGATACTCGCGCAGTTCGTCGTAGGCCTCGGTGCTCCGGTTGCTTTGACACACCTCGGTGCCATAGTGGGGTCGGCTCGGAGCCGGCCACACGGCTCCTCGGAAGCACGCAACCCGAGGAGACCTACCCTTGTGGCAATGGCCAAGACCGCTGAGTCCGCCAGCGACCTGCTCACCGTCGAGGACGTCTGGGCGATGCCCGACGATGGCCGCCGTCGCGAGCTCATCGACGGCGTGCTCATCGTGAGCCCCTCGCCCCGGCTGCCGCACCAGCGCGTGGCGACGCGGCTGGTCGGCCTGCTGCTCGCGGCGTGTCCCGACGAGCTCGAGGTGTTCGCCGCACCGCTCGACTGGGTGATCAGCGACACCACGCTCTTGCAACCGGACGTCATCGTCGCCCGCAAGGCCGATTATGCGCCCCACGGCCCGAACCTCCGCAAGGCGCCGGTGTTCGTCGTCGAGGTTCGCTCGCCGAGTACCGCGCGGTACGACGCCGGCACCAAGCGGCTCGCATACGAGGCCGCCGGCGCGCAGTGGTACTGGATGGTCGATCCCGACGGGCCCGGGCTCGTGGTGCTCGAGCTGGTCGACGGCGCCTACCGCGAGGTCGCCCGGGTCAGCGACGACGAGCCCTACGACGCCACGGCGCCGTTCGCCGTGCGTGTCGTTCCCGCCGATCTCGTCCGCGTCTGACCAATCGCGGCCGCCGCGGTATCACCGTGTCAAGTCACCCGCCGGGAAGAACGCCTCGATCGACAGCTCGGCCAGCGTGACGTCGAGGGCGGTGCCGAACGTGGCAACGGTGCTGAAGAACGTCAGGTCGTCGATCTTGAGGGCGACGAAGAGCATCGACGCGCTGGTGGCGTCGGCGTCGGAGCCCTCCTTGACACCGGGGTACTCGCGCAGCTCGTCGTAGAGGTCGCCGAGGGCGGGGTCGCCCGAGAGCATCGCCTCGCGGCGAAGGCGGGTGAGGAGGTGGGCGCTCCACTCGTCGAGATTGCCGATGCGGGGGCCGAGTCCGTCGGGATGGAGGCTGACGCGCAGCACGTTGACCGGCGGCTCGAGGAGGGCGGGGTCGACGCCGTCCATGAGGGCGAGGAGCGGCGCGTTGGCCCGCACCAGTTCCCATCGCCGGTTGATGATCACGGCGGGGAACGGCTCGTGGCCGGTGAGGATCTTGTCGAGCGCCTCGGTTATCGGCGCCATGGCCGCGTCGTCGAGCGGCGTCTCCCTATACGCCGGCGCGTAGCCGGCCGCCAGCAGCAGGGTGTTCTGCTCGCGGAGGGGGACGTCGAGATGCGAGGCGAGGTGCACGAGCAGCTCGCGGCTGGGCTTGGAGCGCCCGGTCTCGACGAAGCTGAGATGGCGGGCGGACACCTCGGCCGCGCCGGCCAGATCGAGCTGGCTCAGGTGGCGGCGCCGGCGCCAGTCCCGCAACAACTCACCAACGGTCATGGCGCCGACGGTAACGCCGGGTGCCGCGCCCGTCGCTTACCTGGGAGGTAATCGTCTGGCGCGGCCCGCTCCGTCAGGGTGAGTCACATGACCGACATCAACGGAACCATCGACACCTACCTGGCCATGCTCAACGAGCTCGACGCCGACAAGCGGGCCGCCCTGGTGGCCACCGTGTTCACGCCTGACGCCGAGTGGGTCGACCCGCCGCTCGAGTCGGCCGGACACGCCGGCATCAGCGACATGGTCGGCACCATCTACCAGCACTACCCGGCGCACAGCTTCCGGCGCACCAGCGCGGTCGACGCCCACCACGACGTGGTCCGCTTCACCTGGGAGCTGGTCGGCCCCGACGGCGCCGTCGCGTTCGCCGGCCTCGACGTCGCCCACCTCGCCGACGACGACCGCCTGCGTCGGGTGACCGGGTTCATCGGCGAACTGGCCGCCGCGTAGGCAACAACTGCGGGTTCTGCGCGGATTTTGGCACGTCTGGCGTGCCTGCGATCTTCGAGCACATCCCTAACACCTGTCGCGAGACATCCCTAACAGCCCAGGTGTGGGCCGTGACCCTTGGTCATGGCCAGAAGGGAAGTGCCCATGAGTGTGCGGAGGCTGATCGCC